>MVRA01000077.1 GCA_002067315.1 Methanocella sp. PtaU1.Bin125
ATCCGACAGCCTGATCGGCATTACCGGTGCGCGTCTCGGCAACAATCGCCTGTACTATAACCTGAGTCCCAAAATCTCAAAGAGCAAGGACTCGTACTCGATCTATAACGCCGAGAAGACGATCGTGTTCCGGCTGCGGCGGTTTATGAAAGACTTCGACAGCATCATGGACTGCAACGTCACCGATATCTTCGATATCGAGATCATATGAGATATCACTCGCGAGGTAATGCATGAAAGCAGCGATCTTTTACTTTTCAGAGTCGGGCAACACGGAGAAGGTTGCCATCGCGATCTACGAGCGGCTGGAAAAGGCGGGGTACGAGGTCACGCCGGTCCGGTTCCAGGACCTCGACGACCTGCCCGCGGCGGCGGACGGCGTCGACCTGTTCGCCGCGGGGTTCCCCACGTTCTTCGGCTACCCGCCGAAATTCGTGTCCGACGCGCTGAAAAGCCTCCGCCGGGTCCGCGGGACGGACGCTATCGTCTTCACGACATACGGCGGCATCACCGCCGGCGACAGCCTGTACGAGGCGGCTTCCACACTGGCGAAGAAAGGCTACCGGATACTGGGCGGCCTGAAGATCGAGGGCAATGACGATTACCCGCAGGGACGGGAGCTCAAGATCAACATGGGGCGCCCGGACGAGGACGACCTCAGGGCTGCCGCCAGGTTTGTGGATAAAATCCTGGAGGCGAAGGCCGCCGGACACAGCCTCGACCCGGCTGCGCTGGCCAGTCATACACAGTTCTTCGTGGAGAACAGGGGAAAGCCCCGGCGGAGGGTCGTCGGCCGGATACGCAGGCCGATCGAGGGCAAGATCGAGTTTAACCCGAAGCAATGCATATTCTGCGTGACCTGCATACAGTCCTGCCCCACGAGGAGCATCAGGAAAGGTGACCGGACGCCGGAGTTCAGCTGGAAGTGTATCGACGGGGTACGCTGTTACCAGTGCGTGCGCGTCTGTCCCGGCAAGGCGTTTACGGTCAGCTATCCCCGGCCTGTCGGGGAATACCCGGAACTGACCGCGCTATACGCGGACAGCCCGGAGGAAAAGAGGCGGCGCTATATAGTAGCAGGCGAGCAGGACCGGGGAAGGTAACGACATGTTTCGATTCGACGACCTGGAGCCCGAGCTCCGGGAAGCGGTGAAAAACTACCGGCATTATGGCCACCAGGCGGCGACTTACGATCACCTGGTCGCGAAATACGATCGCGACGAGGATTATGTTAAGCTCCGGGAAGCGCTGGATCGCCGCGCCTACTGGCAGGGCAAGATCACCGGGCTGATCAAGGGCCGGGAAAAAGAGCTTTTCTGGGTCCTTATAGGATAAGGGCTTAGGATAAGGGCTTTATAGGATAATCGCCAGCCCTTAAACAGGGCTGCCTTTTTTATTACCTCGAAAGGTTGACAGACACCGGCTGTCCCGCCTTCACGGGGCCGTGGGCGATGAAATAGCCGTCGGCCAGCGTGGTGCGGGCGGACGTCGACAGCAGTGACGTATTGTATTCTGCACCATTAAGCAGTTCCAGCGAAGAGCCGGGGAAGCCGACCGGCCGGGCTTCTCCGTCGCACAGCTCGACGAAGACCACGTAGTCGAAATCAGGCGACTGGAGGGCTACGTCGCGGCTGACGGGCAGGTTGACGGCGGCGGCTTTCGCCGGCCCCAGCACGAACCGTTTGATCAGCAGCTCCATGGCTGTATACGACCCCGAAGGCTTCCCGGGCAACGAAAATACTGGCTTGCCGCCGCGATAGGAGGCGATAAACGGCTTGCCGGGCTTCATGCGGATACCCTTGAAGATCACGTCGCCCTCCTCGACGACGGAGGAAACCTTATCCATCCGGCCCATGGACACGCCCCCGATCGTGATGACGAAGTCGTGGCTGGCAAGGGCATCGTCGACACCGCACGCGAGCTCTTCACCGCTATCCCCGATCGGGGCTTTCCTGTCAGGCATACAACCCCAGGATTCCAGCAGGGCGCAGACCATGGGGCCGTTAGCGTCAGGGACCGTACCGTCGCAGATCTCGTCGCCTGTCGCGATGACGGCGACGTGCGGCCTGCGGTAGACGACCAGGCGCTCGACGCCGGCCGCATGGAATGCACCGGCCATCGCCGGCGTGATCAGGTTACTCTTTGGCAGCAGTACGCCGCCGGCCTTCAGGTCGGAGCCGGTGCGGACGACGTTGGTCCACGGGCTTATCTGTTTACCGTTTAGCAGACCGCTGCTGATGACGGCGTCTTCCACCTGCAATACGGCGTCTGCCCCTTCCGGCAGGCGGGCGCCGGTGGTCACGTAGACAGCCTCGCCTGACTTCAATGGTCCGAAATCCCGGCCGGCCATTGCCTCGCCGGCGATACGCAGCGGGTAACTGTCGGACGTACGCAATGCATAGCCATCCATGGTGCAGAGATCGTACGCGGGCACGTTTTTCAGCGCCATGGCATCCGCGGCTAGCTTTCTCCCCGTCGCCTCGTCGACGGGCACAGCTTCTGCCGGCAGGGCATCGTAGAAGGCCTCCCGCATCCGGTCGACCAGCGCCAGCGCCTCGTCCAGGCATATCATTTTACGATAACCGCCGCCGGATGCCATCTTTCACTCACTCCTTATACCTGTAATCCGCTCCAGGCCGCTGTATACGGTCATTCTCGGGGGCCGGGAAAAGCAGACCAGCGTCATGCCCAGGCGGCGGGCGAGCTCGACGCCCGAAGTCAGGGGCGCAGTATTGCTGGCAATGAAGGGTAATCCGGCACGATACGCTTTCGCCACCATCCCGGCGGGCATGCGGCCTGTCGAGATCAGGAAACACTCTGACAGGTCCCGGCCGTCCATGAGAGCTTTTCCTACAGCCTTGTCTATCGAGGTGTGCCGACCGATGTCCTCGGCATAGGATACCAGCCCGCCTATGCGGTCGCAGATGACGCTGCAATGGGCCCCGCCCGTCCGCCGCCACAGCGACGCGAGGTCGTTGATCAAGCCCATGCTATCAAAAATAGTGGCTTTATCGATGGTCAGCGACGATCGGACCGGGCAGGAGAGGTCGGCCCAGGACGACCGTATGCCGACACAGCCCGAGCTGCGTATCTCCATCCAGAGACCGATGTCTTCCGGCGGGAGTGATGCCATCGATATCTCCACGTTCGGCCACCTGACTTGGACCCGGCTAATTTCTGCGGCTGACTTCGCGAAGCCTTCACATACGAGGTAACCGTAAGCGAACGCCTCGAGGTCTGCGGGCGTTATGGTCAGGCTGGCGATGCGCCGGCCGTCGATCAGGAGGTTCACTGACTCTTCCACGCATACGTCGACTTCTTTACGGCACGCCAGGTTACGGACGATTTCCGTCACGACGCACGGTTCTGTCAATCCTTCAGGCTGCTGCCCCACACAACCACTCGCCTCTACCATCGGATCCTCCATAGTCCCTTCCGGGGATATTACACGTACAAATCCCGCATGATCTATTACGTCCTCGATTAAATAGTTAACTATTTTGCTTACATAATTATTAATATGTTACTTAAATACATTAACATCATGCCATAGCGCAGCGAATATTTGATTCGGAAAATATTATATGGTGCCGGGGCTCATCGGCCAGACAGCCTGCATCGAGGACGGTTCCGGCAGGCCGGTGAGCAGGTGGTCACCGTTGAAGACAGCCATCCAGCCCGGCCCGGGAACGCATACCAGCCCGACGCCCGTTTTTCGCGCCGCAGTGATGGCCCCGCCACTCGGCGGGCTGCAGCAGACGACCAGAGGCACGCCGGCGTTAGCCGCTGCCCGGATCGTCCAGGGTGTCGCTCGGCCGGTGAATAAAAGAAAACAGATGCCCGGATCGTATCCGTTCAGCATCGCTTTTCCGATCGCTTTGCTGACTGCCCCGAACGCGTGCAGATCCTCTGCTGACGACACTGCTCCGCCATAGGCGGTAAAAAGCACCGCGCAGTGCGTGGCGCCGGTACTGCGGCAAAGAGGAGAGTAGCGATTCAGGGACACGTACCGTTCGAAAATCAGCCCCGCGTCGACCCCGGGAAACTGCGCCTGTGCCGGCGACGGGCTGGCCACAGGGTCAGCTTCGACTGTAATAATGTCGCCTTTAATCTTAATCTTAATCTTCAAGGACTTAATGCCGGACGCCGGGGCGACGAGCCCTTCGCATAGCAGATAGCCATACGCAAGGGCCTCCATGTCAACAGTACAGGTTTCGAACGCCCCGGCCAGCGTGCCGTTCAGGTAGATTCGGACCGGGCGGTCCTCGCATATGTGGACTTCCACCGGCCTGCATTGGCCGCCGGTGATTTCGGCGGCTTCGCAGATGATCTCGCCCGACATACGTCCGCCTAGTTCTTCCAGGCCTTCTCCGGGTTCCCGTGGAAATATGCTTCCCTCATCAGCATGATCGGATCGAGCACCGGGCCGTTGCACTTCTCGATTTTAGCCGGCCAGTTCTTATAGGCCGGGCTCCCGGTGCTCAGGGTCTCGGGCATCACGATGATGTTGGCCCAGACGCCGCGGACGATGAAGATCTCGCCTTTCTGCTGGCTCTTCGCACGGCGTGCCCGGAGCACCACACTGTCGCCCAGCGAGTTGGAGACCCTCACGAACCATGGCCTTCCGAGCGCCTCGAAGTCCTCCGGGTTGATGTCGCAGTACGAGCACTCCCGGGTATAGTCGTCAGTAAACTTTCCTCCGCCTTTGATGACTTTACCTTCGTAGACAGTGGAACCTGTGTTTAAGATAACATCCATTGCCATGTCGGCCACCTCACTTTTTCCCTTCTTTACAGGCTTTCTTCTCCTTGATCTTCACGAACAGCTGCTCAAGCGTGTCCTTGTTCGACGTCGTGAAGTCGAAGGGCGGCTTCGTAAACGCCCGCGCGTAGATGGGTACGTTGTCCATGCGGTAGAACGTGCCCTCGCACTCCATGCCGTCGAACACACCGGGCATCACGGCGTCGCTGACGAAGGCCATGGGCCCGGGGGCCACCTCGATGGAGGCGACCGGCAGTTCGGCCAGCCGCTCCACCGCTTTCTTTGGTAGGTGGGCGCCGAGATCGGCGCACATACATAAGACGGCATCCACTTCGCCGCGGGTCAGCGCGTCCACGGTCGAGTACTCGCCGGGCTGGTACCGGGGAATGCCCCGGGAAAAGTCCACGGCGAACGGGAAACCGACCTGCCACGACAGTACCTGGTTGAAGCCGGCCACGTTGCAGTGGCCCCGGTTGGCCAGGATCACGAACTTGGTGAACTTGTTGCACTCCTGCGTGAACCGCATGGCGATCTCCGCGTTGCGGTGCTTGCCGAAGCTGCTGGCGATGCCCAGGCCGACCCAGATGGCG
>MVRA01000078.1 GCA_002067315.1 Methanocella sp. PtaU1.Bin125
TCGACGCCTGAGCATTTCAGATTACTGAGCACCTCCAATGCCTGAGGAGCTCCGATGTAAGGCTTCGAAGAGGCCCAATCTTTTTTATATAAATAATTATTATTTACCAGTCTGTAGATCATAGTTACTAGATCATAGTTACAATGGTCGTTGAGCGAGGCATCGCTGATAAAACGGTGGAACAGTCAGCGGCGGCTGTGCAGGCGTCAAGGCCGCGGCTCTTTTACCTGGATAACCTGAAGGTGCTGCTGATCATGCCGGTCGTCATGCACCACGCGGGCCAGCCCTGCGGACCCGGCGGCGACTGGCCGATCGCGCCCGGGCCGCTGCCCGGGATCGATCTCCTGCTGATGAGCCTCTTCTTCGTGGTCAACTCCGCGTTCTTCATGGGCCTGTTTTTCTTGATCTCCGCTTACTTCCTGCCCGGCTCGTACGACCGCAAAGGCTCCGGACAGCTCGTCATCAGGCAGATACCGGTGGTAAAAGACGTCCTGTGACAGGAAAATCTATGTGCAGGGGATACTAAGATAACACTGTCGATGTACCCCGTATCGGGGCGCACCAGGCGGTATCGAATGTCCAGGCTCGCGGAACTCATGCGGAGAAAAGACGAAAGGGAAGCCCTGCTGCAACAGTCCCTCGAACTGATCGTCAGGCAGCTGAAAGGCATGGGCGCACTAAAAATCATCGTCTTCGGCTCCTTCGCGGCGGGTAAGGTCGACGTGGACAGTGATCTCGACCTGTTCGTAGTCATGCCTTCCACGAGGACTGGCAAGCAGTGGACCGACATTATTTATGATACGATCGACCGGAAGGTGGCATCGGACATCATCGTCTACAACGACAAAGAGTTCAGGGAGATGCTCCCTGTCAGCCGGTTTTTACAGAACGCAGTCAGGGGTACCGTGGTCTATGAAAAAGCAGCCTGACGAAGAGGCCCTGCGGTGGTTCACGCAGGCGAAAGACGAGTTCGAGGATGCGGATGAGCTGAGGAAGCGCGGCCGCTTTTACCTGGCGCTTTTCCATTTCCAGCAGGCGACGGAGAAAGCGCTTAAGGCATACCTGTACCTGAGAGCCGAGTCCATCGAAGTGTTTCGCACGCATTCGGTGGGGGACCTGGTCGAGATGGCCCTGGAAGTCGACCGCGACTTTAAAAAGATCGCGGCGGCGAAGAAGCTCGATAAATATTATATTCTGACGCGCTACCCGAACGGTCTGCCTGGCGGCGTGCCGTCGAGGTACTTCGATGACCCGGGAGAGGCGGAAGAAGCAATGCTTCTGGCCAGGAACGTCGTCAAGCTGGTCGAAAGTAAGATGAATGCGGCCTCACTCTGAGCGACCTGATGGCTATGACATAGTCACCTGATACCATTTACACCGTAAGAGCCCGCACTATACGCAACGTACGCGACGGCTGCGACGTACGCAACGTTTACTTAAAATGGACAGTGCGATTATGAGTACCCGGATCGTCGGTAGAAACCCCAAGCGCGGCGCGCCAGGGGCGGGAGGGTGGGCCGCACGGGTGATCCGCCGGAGGCGGCATGCATGGGAGACGGCGCGCAATGATCTGGCGGTGATTGAAGTATCCTGCCCGTTATCTGAAAATATATAATTGTCCATAGCCTTCGCTTATATATGCCCCGGCTGACCGAAGACGACCTGATCGCGCAGTTCGATGAAAGGACATATGAGAGAGGGATGGATTATTACGAGAATGGACATGTCATAAAGCCGTCCCGGCTCAATAAAACACTGTTCGCTAAAGTGATAGGCAATCGGCCGGAGCCATACGATGTCCGGGCGGAACTGGATGAAGATGTTTTCACCAGCTGTACCTGTCCGGTCGGCGACATGTGCAAGCACGGCGTGGCACTCCTCTTAAAGTGGATACACGAGCCCGAGGAGTTCAGCGATCGGGGTATGATCTTCCGGGCCCTGGAGTCTAAAAGCAAAGAAGAGCTGCTCGATATTATCAGGAATGCCATTAGCGACCACCCGTACCTGATCGATGGGCTGAGGATTCGGCCGGATGGCGTCAAAGCGAACCGTGCCAACGCTAACGTAAACGGGATTATCAGTAAAATCCGGCGCATCGTCTCGGAAGACGAATTTTACAGCTCTGATGCCCTGATCCTGAAACTGGAAAATATCAGGGATATTACAGAATCACTGGAACACGAAGGCCGCTATACCGAGGCGTCTATCATCTACCAGGAGCTCATCGCTGCCGGCCTAGAAATATTCGAAAAAATTCCCCATTACGAAGAGGCCAGCGAAGAAGCCGCTGATTTCGTGACTGAATGCGTAGAGCAGTTCAAGCATAGCGCGTCACTTATCAGCAGTGATGACGAGAAGTACGGATTGCTGGATAAAGTCCTGAGCCTTATAGGAATGGATCAGTTGGGACTCAACACGGATGAGCTTTTATATGGTATAGTGACCCCGGCAAATATCGGAAGGATTGAAGAGCGATTCATGAGGGATAGCGCCGATGACAGCCCATTGAAGGAAGGCGAATTCAGGTTTAGCAGAGAAGGGGCGATCGATACGCTGGGGTCCTTATATGAGCACCTCGACATGCCTGCAGAAAGGATAAGGCTGGCAGGCTATTCCCTCGACAATAAAGACGATTACGCCCGACTCGCAAGAGCGTTGCTGGGCTCCGGCAAAGCCGATGAAGCGCTTGACATCGTCCGTAAAGGGCTGGAGCTGGAGGAAGGCAAGTCACCATCTCTTGACGAGGCATATTTTGCCGTTGCCTCGGCGCTGGCCGGACAAAATCCGGAGAAGATCGACTTTAACTTATCGGCAAATATCGCCCTGGAAATATTATCTGAGAGGTTTTACGAGGGACGATACCGGCAAATCTCCGGACTTTTCAAGGACATGGGCTGGTCCGAACGTTTCTGTGATGTGTTGATCAAACGCCTGAAAGACAGGGACATGCTGGCGCTGGCGCTCGTTATCGACGGCTATATAGACCTGGCCGTGGAGACGGTCGAGAATAATCCTGATGCCGATGAGTCGATTATTGCCCGCGTCGCCGTTGCGGCACTGGACAGGGGCATGCGCCCGGAATCCGCCAGGCTGACTGCTATGCATATTACTGGTATCGGAAGGGAATGGGACTATTACTCACAGCCATCCGATAAGCTACTATCCAACATGGTAAGCCGCCTGGACGAAAATTCCCTGGCCGGAGTCTGTGATCACCTGACCCGTACACGATTAACGGCTCTGGCGGTGAAGATGGCACCGCTGATCGCGGGAAAAATGCCCGATCGATCGCTTCATATCGCAAGGCAGTATCTTAGAGAGATGCCTGTGGATACAATCACATCGATCGCCCTAGCCGTTGGTAAAAAGATGCCTGACAATGGCCTGAAAATTTGCCGAGAGAAGGTCCTGCTGGACATCGGCATCTCCCACGCTCGCTACAGTGATGCCGTAAAGCTGCTGAGGATCATCAGGCAGCTTTATGAGTCGAATGGCAGGATGGCGGAATGGTCGAAGTTCATCGGGGAGTTTGCATCCGAGAACAAGGGAAAAAAGAAGCTGATCAGTATGATGAAAGATGCATCGCTAACGGCTTGATTGTCGTTGATGGCGAATGCCTGATTTGATACACTGCAGAGAAGCACGAATTTTAACGGGCCTTAGCCCGCCGCTTCAGCACAGCCACCCGGGCCTTCAGGCACTCCCTGTCCTGCTCCTCGGTCGTGTTCGGGTCCTTGATCTGCGTGAACCGGGGGCAGGGCATCTCCGGGCAGAGCCCGCAATGGCGGATGTGCTTTTCATTGACGCAACAATCATAAACAGGACAGACGCTGACGCTGGCGAACTCCGTCCAGAACGGGGCACCTTTCTCGGCGTTGCAGCCCCGGCAGCCCTCTTTCACGTAGGCGCAGTCCCCGCAGTCGAGCCCGCAGACCGTTTTCATGGACTTCGAGTGCATGAATGATCATCGTCTTCTGTAAAAATAATAGTTCGCTATGAGTTTGCTGAAAATAAAAGGGGTCATCGCGCGGGCGATGCGATCTGCCGCGCCCGGCGCTTGCGCTCGACGCTGACGGAATAGCTGAGCTTCGCCTCTGCGATTAACAGGGGCATGATGACTATTCGCATCAGCGGTTCGCCCGGGTGGAGCCAGCCGTAGTAGCTCTTCGGTGCGGAGAAGTGCTTTCGCGACGGGTCGAGGGTCACGTCGGCGACGATGATGCCTTCCTCCGGCCCCATCTGCGCCCGGGCCGAGCCATCGCTGTCTGCGATGGTCGAGCACCCCGCATAGCCGAAGACGGCAGGGTCCAGCAGCCTGCCCATGAACCCGCCCAGTCTACCGGCGAGAGGGCCGGTCTGGTCCGCGAAGACGACGGGGACGCCGAGTGCCCTGGCGTAAAACTGTGCATAGCCGGCGACCAGTTCCCGGGACTCGCGGACATCCTGCTCCGTGACCAGCTTCGAGACCTTTACGGGTGCAGGCCATGCGTGGGGCATGAGGACGATGTCGACGTTGCCCTCGCTGAGCCGTCCCGGCATGTCGACGTAGTGGAAGTCCGCGCAAATGCCCATGCCAATCCGCCCGAAGGGCGTGTCGACGAACGCCGGGGAATCGCCCGCCCTGAAGGCGGCAAATTCGGTGCGCCGCTTATGGACCCTGCCGGCGACCGTGCCGTCCGGGCCTGCCAGCACATAGGTGTTGTAGAAATCAGCGCCATCGGCCTCGAAGAGCCCGATCCCCAGGTAGACGCCCAGCCGTTTTGACAGCGCAGTCAGCCATTGTTCGGTCGGGCCGCCGGCCGGCTCCGCCCAGTCCCACATGCGCCGGTCCAGCGTATACCCCGCCGCCGTGCCCTCCGGCAACACGATCAGCTGCGCTCCGGCCTTCGCCGCCTGCTCCGCCAGCCCGGCCGCTTTCCTGAGGTTGCTATCCCTGCCGCCGTTTTCCGCCCGCATCTGTGCAGCAGCCACCCGGATGGCCCGTACATTAGATGCTGATCCGGTCATTTTTTAACCTCCGTACTGATACCGTCGCTTATCTTACCCATCAGCCTGACGAATTCGTCCCGCTCGGCATCGCTGTCCAGCGCCGCCAGCATCCGGGCCGCCGCCTCCCGGCGGATCTGTCGCTGCTCCTCCCGGAGCGCCCTTCCCCTGCCGGTCAGCGCTAGCCCGTAAGAGCGGCGGTCTCTGTTGCTGATGACCCGCTCGATCAGCCCTTTGCTCTCCAGCCTGTCGACGATGCCGGTCAGCGTACTGTTCGGCACGTCGAGGTACTCCTTGATCTCCCGCAGGATCACGTCGGGCCACCTCTCGACGATTCCCAGGACGTGCAGGTCGACCGGGCTCAGCCCCTCGAACGAAGCCGACCATGTCGAAGGCCGGTCTGCCTTCGTGACCAGCTGTACCATGATCAGGGCCGGCACCAGCGCGTCGATGTTTTTATTCGACATTCCCATCACCTTAATTATTACTAACTTCGTAATTTACTTAATTAGTAATATATCTTTGCTTCAGCCATTGCGCCTCTTTTCAACTGATAGATTCATAGTGTTACAGGTAAAGACTACCATGAGTGAGGCCCATGAAGATCACCGAAGACGCGCTTGAGACGGCGAAAGCGGCCGCGAAGGAATCGGAGGTACCGCTGTGGCTGGTCGGCGAAAAGAGCACGATCACCGACGTGATGATCGCCCCGAAGCGACAGGAGTTCGACACCTCGGCGGGCATGCTGCCCGGCATGATGCCGGCCGGCATCCGCCGCTACGGCAAGGTGATCACGCCGGCCGATAAGTGCCTGGAGCCGGGCTTCAACCTGGTCGAGCGGGACGGCGACTGGAGGTTCGTCGACGAGTACGGCCGCGAGCTGCCGATCCGGGTCGTTAAGGCCGAAGACGAGAGCACCTGCGGCTAAAAGAAATAAAAAAGGCAGGAATGGTTACCTGCCACAGATCTACTGCGCGGGCGAAGCCTGATGGCCATGTGTGGTCATGACCATGCCCTTGATCGCTTCGGTCGGACGCATGGTGCTGGCGTGCGCGCTCTCGCAGGTCCGCTCGATCTCCCGCACCTGCAGGGACATCTCGCCGGCCTTGCTGGTGCTGGTGCTGATGCTCTCGGCGATCAGCTCCAGCGTGGACACGATGTCGAACCGGCCGATGACGTGCTCGACGCTCAGGCATCCTACCGTTTCGTACAGATCGCTCGTGTCCCGCTTCACCTGCTCGATGGTCTTGCGGATGTTCGCGTAGGCCCGGAGGGCACAGCCCTCGCAGCGGTCGCCGGTGTACGGGTTGCCGCGGTCTGCCCACCACAGCTTGTGCGTGGCGTTGTAGTAGTACGTGGCCGCCTCCTTCGAGAGGAACTGGCAGTTCGTGCAGTCCTGTCGCTGCCAGTCTTTACACTCTTTCCTGATGCCCCGGGCATCCATGACGTGGCCTTTCTTGCAGGTCCCGCCGGACGGCCGTACGCTCTTGCAGTTCGCGCATGTCTTCAAGTAAGCACCTCCATTGCTTTATCTACGGACGAATGATGGTAAATCAGCAGTTCGAGCGCTTTCGCTATCCGATCTGGATCGCTGCTCTGCCAGACGTTCCGTCCCACGGCCACGCCACAGGCCCCCGCTTCCAGGATGTCGTGCGTCTGCTGCATGAAGGTCTTCGGGTCGGTCTTGAGGCCGCCGGCGCAGACCACCCGGGCCCGCCCGGCCATCTGTATCACCCGCCGGAACGAGTCGATGCTGCCCGTGTACTTCACCTTCAGCACGTCCGCCCCCAGCTCCAGGCCAACCCTGGCCCCGTAGGCGACGATGGTCGGGTCAGTATCGTTGGGCACGTACTCTCCCCGCGGGTACATCCAGCCGATGACCGGCAGCCCGTAGTCGCGGGCGCGCTCCTGCACCTCGCGGAAGTCCTCCATTTGCCGCGCCTCGTCCGGCGAGCCCACGTACAGCGTGTAGCCCACGGCATCCGCGCCCAGCTTCACCGCATAGTCGACCGAACAGACCACCGGCGAGAAGGGCGACACCTTCGCGATGTTGTCTTTCCCGTTCACCTTCACGATCAGCGGCACTTTACCCGCGTAATGCTCCCGGTACTTTTCCGCCAGGCCCTTGTGCAGTATCAGGCCGGTGAACCTGTTCCTGAGGGCGATATCGATCACGTAAGAGGGGTCGTAGTTCTTCTCGTTGAAGTCCTTCGGCCCGTGTTCCAGCCCCTGATCATAGGCCAGGAACATCGCTCTGCCATCTCGGAACAGCCGGGACATGTATTTTTCTGAAGCTCCGACCATAAATATCAACATTTTAATATTTATCACATTAATATATTACTGAGCAATGGATTATCACGAAAATAACAGGAATCAGTAACGATAAAATTGGTGATTTTATAATAATTTCTGCCGTAATCTGTCGGCCAGCAGGCGCTAAAACGGCTGATGTGAGCTTAATGCAGCCATTTCGGCGAACGCAGCCATGGAATCTCACTAGCAGATATTCTATGGCAAAGAAAAGCCTATTAACCTGGCCGTCCTATCTTATCCGGGGAAAGGATTGGAAAAGTCGGGGCACTTCGGGGGCTCGCTGCTCCTGTATTTCGGCATCCTGTACGTCACGGGCTGGCGCGGCGACACCATCGAGACGCTGGGCCTCGCGCTGGTTGCGGCGATCGTAGCTGCCTGTATGTCGGTGAAGCAGGACGCGGACAACTTCCTGTGGGGCATCTTCCACCGGACATGGGTCACGCATAGCCTGACCACGGTCCTATTCGTTACGGGCGTCACGTACATCGTGTTTGCGGATTTGCTGCACGCCGGGGCGATGACCTTGTACATGACCATCGCCATGCTGAGCGCGACGCTGTCGCATGTGTTGCTCGACTCGCTGACGAAGGGCGGCGTGCCGCTGCTCGGGCCATTCGACGATAAAAAGCGGGGCCTGCGGTGGTTTAAGGGTAGCAACGTACTCATAAACTGGGCGTTCATGACCGCGGGGCTCGCGATGGCGGCGATCTACTTCGGGCTCATTCGCCTTTAGTTTCGGGGCCCTTTTGGATCTTTTCGACGTGGGCGAGGGCCGTGTCCAGGCACAGCCCGATGACGTGAAGGTGCTCCCGGCTGTCGAAGTCCAGGCCGGAGAGGCGGATGTTATCGAGCAGTTCCAGCAGGCGCTGCGCCCGATATTCTATCTCGGCCAGGGCGGGAATATTGCTCATAATATAATAAGGGCCCGCGGGGTTAATAACGTCTATCTCACGATCCGTTAATCTGCCCGGAGATCAGGGAATTATTAAAAAATATGGCCCTGCCGGCCCTTTTAGATCAGGGACATGAGGTCGAGGATCGCCTTCTTCGGGTCTTTCGCCTTGACCACGCCGGAAGCGAGCAGCACGCCGGCGGTGCCCAGCTCCAGCGCGGCCCGGACGTCCTCGCCCTTCGAGATGCCCGCGCCGCAGAGGACGATGATCGACGGGTCGATCGCCTGGACGGCCCGGACCGAGTTCTTCACGATGTCGGGATCTGCTTTGGATACGGGGATACCGCTGCCGATGAGCTCGGGAGGCTCGATGGCGATGTAGTCGGGCTTGAAGGCGGCGACTTCCTTGACCTTCTCGATGCTCTCCGCGCAGACGACCGTTGTGAGCTTGTGCTGGCGGCAGAGTTCCACGCACTTTTTGATTTTATCCGCGGGCATCCGGTCCTCGGAGTGGTTAATCAGCGAGCCGGACACGCCCGCCTCGACGAGGGCGAGGGGCAGGACGTGGCCGGTATGGCTGCCCGGCTCGATGGGGTCGACGTGCTGGGCGAAGACCTCGATACCGCTGTCCTTCTGGAGGTAGAGGTCGGGCGTCTGCGGGCAGACGATGATGCGTACGCCCTTTTCCTTCATGGCCTCGTGGGCCATGCGGGTGAGCACCCGGCCTTTAGCGCCGGTGCTCTCGACGTAAGTCTTGTAGTTCAGGATGATAACGGGCTGGTCCTTCATGTATGATCAATTCCTGTAATTAAGTCCGCTCTCGCGGCTATTAATGGTTTCCCAAATTATGTATGTCCGGCGTATCCGGCGGTGCCTGGCGCGCGTACGTATGATTCCGCCGTCTGACGGGTAAAAGATTTATCCCCGGCCGCTCAATCTTCAATGGTGTTCGTTTGGGCTTCGTCGCGGAAGAGATCAAAGTCGCGGTCGCGGGCATACTGCTCGTGGGCCTGGCCGCTTTACTGGCCAACGTGCTGAGCCGGATATTACCGGCCTCGTCGTCTCTCTACTTTTTCCTCTGGGCCTTCGTCCTCGTCCCGGTCATACTGCTGGTAGTCGGCGCGTTCGGGGCCAGGGCCGCATACTATGCGTGTATGAGCCCGAACCAGTCCATCGCGCTGGCGGTATCGGCGGCGCTCGTATCGGCAATCGGTGGCACGATCCTCTGGATGCTGGCCAGCCCCGTGGCCCCGGGGCCGGACTTCATCGGCGAATACCTCTTTAACCGGGACATCGGCGGCTATATCGAACTGGTGCCCCTGCTGATCGTCTATGCCCTGTCCGGGGCGATCGGCGGCGTCTACGATTACTACATCTCCCGTGGCCGGCAGTGCGAAATCGACAGAAATAAAAAAGGAAGGGCCTGAATCAGGCCCCGTTGCCCCGGACTATAGACCGAACAGGCTTTTAATGAGGTCGATAATCGCCTGCAATATGCCTCCGCTCTTTTTGCCGCTGCCGGAGTCGCCATCGTTGCCTGAATCGCCGCTATTGCCCTGATCGCCACCAGCGCCGGAATCATCGGCCTGTCCGCCCCAGTTCAGGTGGCTGTTGAGGCCGGGGCCGCCATTCGTCCGGACGAGATAGATGTCGTCCATGTTGCCGGTCTTCTGCTGGACACCCGCAATTACATACGAGCCGTCAGTGGCACGGACCACAGATGACGCGCGCTCATAGCTGCCGGTGCCGTAGGCGGCGTCCCACATGAACCGGCCGTCCCGGTCCACCTTCAGGAGGTAGCAGTCCAGGTTGCCGTTGCCGATGGACGTGGTGCCCCCGCAGATCAGGAACCCGCCGTCAGGCATCTTGAGCATCACGCTGCTCGCGTCTTCCCAGCCCTTGTCCCCGTAAGTGGCGTTCCACAGTTCCTTGCCGGCGCCGTCCGTGCGGACCAGCCAGAAGTCCCCCAGCGTGCCGTTGCCATACGAGGTGGTCTCGCCCATGAGCAGGTACCCGCCTTCGACCTCTGCCACGGCAAAGCCCTTGTCATAATAAGTGCCGCCATAGACCTGTTCCCAGACTTTCTTGCCGCTGGAATCGGTCTTCAGCAGATACGCGTCATCGGGCCTGCCCTCCAGCCGCTTCTGGATGCCCGCGATCACGTAGCCGCCGTCCGCGGTGGCCTTGATGTCACTGCACGAATCGTGGCTCTGGTTGGTGATCCGGCTGTCCCAGACCTGGTTCCCGTTGCTGTTGACTTTCAGCAGGTAGGCGTCAAATCCCCGCTTGTCCGTCCGCTGGGTCCGCCCGAGCACGATATAGCCGCCATCGCTGGCCGGGATGATCTTGCTGGCGAAGTCCGTCAGCGCCGTCCCATAAGTCTTAGACCACACCTCGTTGCCGGAACTGCTGACCTTGACCAGGTAGATGTCGTTGCCCCGGCCCGTTTCTTCGTTCGTGCCGCCGACGCAGAGATACCCTCCGTCCACCGGTAACACGCAATAAAACTCATTCGTCGTGCCCTCGCCGAACCTTTTGTCCCAGACCTTTTCACCCTGGCCGTTGATCTTCAGCAGGTAAGCCTCGCTGCTGCCGTCTTTCTTGCCCACGTAGCCGCCCACGATAAAGCCGCCGTCCGGCGCCTGCCGCACGTCGGTCGCGACGTCGACCTCGCCGGCGCCGCCGTACACCTTCTCCCAGACGTACACGTCTGACCACTGCGCCCCCGCCATGCCCGCCGTGACCGCGATGCCCAGGACGGCGACGACAAGCGCCGCTATGGCCACACGCCCGGGGCATGCTACCCAATCGATTGCCGATGACATAAATAAGAGGTTAAGCAAAATAGTATATAACGTTTGGTTAGAAATGCAGAAAAAATCATCTTCATGATCGTACGTCTACAGGGACACGCCTGCCGATTCGGCCCGGATCTGGAGACCATAGCACGGGCGCATATAATTTCTGATCAGATACATTAATTATAAATATTCAAGGCAGATACTTTCTAACGAGGCCTTATCGCACTTATGTCTGTACCCGAGGGATACCGGGAAAATGGGCCCGGAGTACGGGTATGGACGCCCTGAGGCCTTCGAGGGTGTAATGGCAGAGATCAGGTGTAGCAAGTGTGGGGCACCGGTCACCGCCGAAGCCGGCGATCGGTTCGTGACCTGCGGGTACTGCGGGGCGCGGCTGTACGTCGACCGGAGCGGCGCAGGCTTTTTCTACATCATGCCGTTCCTCATCGCCCGGGACGGTGCCGAAGGCATTTTCCGCCGCTGGGCCTCGGGGCCGGAGGTGGCGAGGGACATGGGGGCCCGGTCCCGGGTCACCGGGCTTCGCAGGGTCTATTTCCCCGTGTATATGTTCAAAAGGGACGTGGAAGGGAGCGAAAAGGTGCTCATCGAACCTGCCCGCGCCACCGCGCTCCCCGGGATGCACGCCCTGAAGGTCCCGGCCGGCGACCTCAAGACCTACGACAGGAGCTTCGAGACCGGCGACGCCGAGCTGCTGGCGCCCGAGCTGGACATGATCGCCTGCCTGCCCGGCCTGCCCGGCACGGCGAAAGAGCAGGCGCTGGTCTATCTGCCCATGTGGAAGGTCGAGTACGAGTACCGGGAGAAAATGTACGAGGCGTTCATCGACGGGTCGTCCGGGCAGCTGTTCGCGTCGGCCTACCGGCGGCGGAGCCAGGTGCCGTACGTCGGCATCGCGCTGGTCCTGTTCGTGGTCTTCGCGGCCGAGGGCATGGTCGGGTACTTCACGGACACGATCTGTTGCTGCCTCGCGCCGGTCGCCGTCACGGCGGGGCTGGCCGTGCTGGCGGTCGACTACCTGCTGCGGAGGCTCTGACATGACGCTCTCGGTGTCCATCAACTGCCCCTCGTGCGGCGGCACGCTCTCGGCCGAAGAAGGCTACGTGTCGCTGTCCTGCCCGTACTGCAGCTCCGCCCTCGCGATCGAGGGCGACGGCGGCATACGCCGGCTGAAGCTGACGGCGACCGTGGACGAGAACGCGGCGGTCGCGGCGACGAAAAGCTGGATGGCCGGGCTCTCTATGGCCAACGACCTGGCCCGCAGCAGCGAGATCGCCGAGGCGTACCTCATCTACATGCCGTTCTGGAAGCTGACCGCGCGGGTGGCCGGCTGGATTTGCGGCTACAGTGACGAGCGGAACGATAACGACGACGGCACCCGGCGCGTCTACCGGGAGAGGATGCTCATGCGGGACTTCGCCTGGAACGGGACCGCGTGTGACCCCGGAGACCTGGGCGTGAAGCACCTGCCCGCGATAGAAGGCAAGGCGCTCCTCCACGAGGATGGCAGCATCCCTACGTTCGAGGTGACGACGTCCGCATCGGACGCCACAAGCTTCGGGCTCAAGGCGATCAGGATCACGGCAATCACGTCGTCGGAGATCGATAACCTGACATTCGCGAAGCTCCATGCCATCCCCCGGGGGATCATGCTCGTCTACTACCCGATCTGGATCGTGCGGTACCGGTACATGGGCCGGCTGTACTTCGCCACGGTCGACGGCATCGGCGGCACCGTATTATCGGGCCGGGCTCCCGGCCGTCACTTCTGGAGGAGCCTCGTCCTGGTCGCGGGCACGGCGGTCGCCGGGTTCGGCTTTGCGATGGGGCTCTGGTACGTGAAGGCCATGAGCGAGCAGCCGCTGTTCGGCGTTGCCATCATGCTGATATCGCTGATCATCGGGGCGATCATATCGGGGCAGTTCTTCCGGATGAGTTCGGAGGTCGCGGACGGAGCGCTGGAAGGCGGCGAGAGCCCCTTCAAGCTTAAACGCAGGATTTACGGCATTACCGTCAGTGACGAGGCCGCGCCCCTCCAGGTCGTGGCCGGGAGGAAGGCATGACGACCAGGGTGGTGCAGATCAAATGCCCGGAGTGCAACAGCCCGATCACCGCCCGGCAGGTGGACATGGTATTCGTCTGCGACGCCTGCGGCGTCATGCACACTTACGCCGATGGCAAGCCGGTACGCATCGAGTACGAGACGGCCGCGGTATCGAGAGAAGCCGCGGACGGTAGAGTATACCTGCCCTTCTGGAAGCTCGACGTGGCCTTCAACGTCAAGCGCAGCAAGGTCAAAGGCGGCTACCTCTACAAGCTCGGCAAGTTCCTGGACCGGGACAGCTCCGGCGGGCGGATGGCGATGATGCTCCCCGCCTTCGACGTCGCCCCCGAGAAGTACAAGGAGCTGGCCGAGAGCCTGACGCTCGAGCCGCCCGCCTACGCCGTAGCCCCGTGGGACCGGGCCGCCGGGCGGGTGCCGTGCATCGTCGCAGCCGGGCAGACGCAGATGATGGCCGATTTCCTCTTCGTCACCATCGAGGCGGAGAAGCCCGGCATCATGCAGGAGCTGGACTACGACCTGGAAGTGAAGAGCCAAAAGCTGGTCTATCTGCCGTATTATAAAGCCGGAGGCCGGCTGGAGCCCGCATATTGAACGGGGTGAACGATCATGTGTCCGATCAATATAACGATGAGGGATGACCCGTGACCGAGACGACACCGATCTGGGACCTTCCCCCGGAAGGCCCGGCGCGCCGGAAGAACCCCTGGATAGGCGTAGCCCTGTCGTTCTTCATCCCCGGCGCCGGACAGGCCTACAACGGCGAATACGGGAAAGCGGCCATCATATTCATCGCTTTTGTCATTTTGCTGATCACCATCGTCTGCCCGATCGTCATCTGGGCTTACGGGATGTACGATGCCTACAAGGTCGGAGTCAAGATCAACCGCAGTGGCCGGCTGCGGAAAGACAGCATCGGCAAATAGAGCAGGATTCACCGGCAGGCGGATTTGATCCGGTGCCCGGGCGGCCGCTCGCGCGCGACATCGATAGCCTCAGCCCGGTAAAAGATCGATAAAAAAAGGAATATAGAGGGCATATAGAGCCCTCCGGTCTTACGATTCAGAAGTCCGTCATGATGCGGTACTGGTCGATCTCTTCCTTGTGCAGCGCCTCGAGGAACTCGCGGGACACGCCCTCGATGTCCTTGGCGTTGGTGATCGCACGGCCGACCACGAGGATGTCCGCGCCGCCCTTGAGAGCGGTGGCGGCGTTCTCGACCTTGACGCCTCCGGCCACTGCGACGAGGAGCTTCCTGCCGCCGGCCGCCTTCTTAATTTCCGCGATATTGCCCCACGCGTGCTCGGCCTTGCCCTCGGTGTCGATGCCGCGGTGCAGCTCGACGATGTCCGGCTTGACCTTGAGCGAGGCGATCAGCTTCGCGGGGTTGTCGACGTTCAGGGTGTCGATGATGCTGTAGATGCCCACCTTGCGGGCCTCCTCGATGAACTTCTCGATCGTCGCGAGAGGCGCCAGCCCGGAGCAGACGACCGCGTCCGCCGTGGCATCTGCCGCCATGCGGGCCTCCAGGTTGCCGGTGTCCAGCGTCTTCAGGTCCGCGACGACGAAGGCGTCCTTGCGGAGCTCCCTGATCTTCGATATTACTGCAAGGCCGTACCGCTTGATCAGCGGGGTGCCCGCCTCGATGATCAGGTGGTCGTTCTTCGGCACGTTGCGCAGCACCCGCTCCACGACGCCCAGGTCCGGCGCGTCGATGGCGATCTGCAGGTAGGGCGGGTCCCAGAGTCTCGTGATCTTGTAGCCCATGATCGCGTGCACGCCCCGGTCCTTCTCGTAGGTGACCTTGTCCGCCGACGGGAACTTGTCCATCGCGCGGGTGAGGGCGAGCTTGGTGGCGCCGTAGTTGTACTTGTAGATCCGCGCCGTGTCCTCCGCGTCCGGGTGGATGAAGACCGAGGCGATGATGACCACGTTCTCGAGCTGGTCCTTCGGCACCACGCCTTCCTCGACCGCGTCCGCGATCGCCTTGGCGACCGCCGCCTGGGCGGGGCCGAAGATCTGGTTCACCTGGGTCATCGTCTTCACGGTGACTTTCGGCACGATGAGGGTCGCGGGCTTGGGTATCAGGTTCGGCCGCACGACCGCGAGCAGGGGCGTGTGCCCCGGCGATAACTGTGTTAATCCATTTGCAAAGGCCGTCCCCACCGGGCCGTCCTTGTCGCCGATAAGAAGATCGACGTGGGCGATCTCGTTGCCCTCGCCTATGAGCGCTTCTCCGATCAGGTACATTCGTTCAACCTCATCTGGCACTATACGTTCTTTATTAATAACCATTTGGGTGTGCATAGCGGAACACAGGGCGCGGTTAAGGGGCCGCAGAGAGTCGGCAGATTACAGCGGCCCCGGTCAGGTATAAGATGATGAAAAAGTAGCTCCATCCCCCGCCGTATCGTCAATCATGTTAAGCGCGTGCGCGCCAGGGGTGGGAGGGCGGGTCATACGAAGGGCCCGCCGAAGGCGGCATACGACGCATCCCGGCGCGCATCACTGTCGTCGCATGCCCGGCCAGGGCATTCGCACGCGCGCGCGAGCGGCTGCCAGAGCCCGCCAACGACCACCTCACCGCGGGTATGCCCGACTTTTTCACGGGAGCGCAGAGGGGCACAGAGAACTCATATATGAAAATGAGTTTTCATGTGATGGCTGATGAAAATCAGGCTTTATACAGGCTATGCGACTCCTGTCACGCTCGCCAGGAGCGCCAGGTGGCCAAGAGCGCCAAGATCGATTATTTAAGTAATAGAATATCGGATTACAGAGCGGTCATCGACTTCGTCAGCACGTTCTTCGCTTCCTCGCTGACAAAGTATCGCTTATATTTACCGTCCTGCTCGAACCGGATCATCCGGTCTTTTAAAAACCGCTCGATGTGCCAGTGGATGCTGCTCTTATCGAGCTGGAACTGTTCGGCGAGGCTGCTGTTGGTGATGCCCGGCCGCTCCATGATGGCCTGCAGCAGGTTGCGGCTGGTCTCGTTGCGCATATACGTCACGGCGGCCTTCTCCAGGTCGCTGCCACTCGCGCTTTTAAAGAGACGGGTGAACTTGCCCATCCGCCGCAGCACGATCATGCCCTCCGCCTCGAGCATCTGGACGTGGTACTTCACCGTGCCGTTCGCCATGTGCTGCCGGGCCGTGATCTCGGCCGGCGTACATCCCGGGTTGCTCTGGACATAGCTGAAGATCCGGAGCCGGTTGCGGTTGTCCAGCACGTTCTCGATCCGGCCGAGAGCGAACGGGACGAGCTTGAGCAGCCCGACGAGGATGAGCAGGGCGTCGATGAGCGATGCCACCTGTACCCACAGGGGCAGGTCCCACCACGAGATCGCCGGCGCATCCGTCGCGACGGCGCCAGGGGTCTCCTCGGGAGGCACGGCGGGGGTCACGACATAGTCGCCAGGGCCGGTGAAGACATTAGCATAAACGCCTGCCGCGATCAGGGCCGTCAGGGCCACGATCGCCACAGTCAGCGCAACATACAGTTTCCGCATCGTATCGCCTGTCCTCCGTCGATCAATAGGTCTTCACGTAATACGCGCCCACGCCGGTACCGCCGGTATCGGTGACCTTCAGGGACCATTCGCCGGCGGCGACGCCGGACGGGCCGGCGACGTTCAGGTTGATCCGGCCGTCAGTCCTGCCGTCGGCGCTGTCCTCGTACGGGCCGAGGACGTGGCCGTCCGGGGTATAGATCGTCAGCTTCAGCGGGTGGCTCCCTTCACGCCATTTCAGGTCGATGTTGACCGATTCGACGGCATCCGAGATGTCGGCGCAGTGCCAACGGGTCTCGCCAGCGGAGATCTGGTTGTTATACACGCTGTCCGGCGACGGCACATCGCTCTCAAACGTCAGGTTGGCCAGGTCGACGGCGATATCGCTGTCCAGGACGTACTCGCCCGGGAAGGGCCAGTCGGCCGGAGACATTTCCCGGCTGCCGTTTTCGGAAGGTATCACCAGATGGGCCGAGAAAATAGCGGGGGACATCTGCTCTCCGAACCGGACCACCTGTATGTTTTCCCATCGCAGGTCGAACATGTCCGGGACGGCGCTGCCTGTCCTGAACATGGCTATCTTACCGTCGATAGATAACGCGCCGGGCTCGAAGGCCGCCCGGGGTAATTTGCGGGGCACCGGCCACGGGTCCCGCTGTGAGTCGTTCCGGTCCCGGAACATATCGGGGCCGAACGCGTGAAATTTCATCCGGCTGTCGTTCATGTAGACGATCATCGAGGTGTACGCCTGGCCCGGGCTGTCCAGGGACATCCGGCCGGCGACGACCATGCCGTCCCCGGCGGGCACGCCGGCGAACGCGAAGCCTGCGGCAGGACTATCTGCCGCCATCCCGCCCGCCATCCCGCCCGAAGAGCCGGAGGTCCCCCGCGACAGGGCATTGACCACGTGCAAAGCTGAGAACGGCGGCCAGTGGAAATCGTTTATCATATGACCGACGACAGTCTTTTCCGGGGCTTCGGCCTGCACGGGCCCCGGCGAGCCAGAGAACAACGACGCGATCATCAGGACTAAAACGGCTATCGCTGCAGTTTTTTTAAGCATATGATGAGTAAATATAAGCGTCCGGTGGGTATAAAATCATTTTGATCAGATCGACCAACTGACCGTTTTTCGGGTTAATTAACATTATTTCTCATTAATTACCAATGATAATGGCTAACTAATTAGTAATATCGCCCATTTACCAATTCTATAGACGAATCGTCCAACTGTAGCCCAATCGTTGGATGATTTGGCCAGAATCGATATACCCCCCGGGCATCAATCACCCGTATACAAGCGTAAGATACCCGTCGATATGGAGGGGTTAGTATTATTCGAACTGAGAATCTGACAAAAACATACGGGGGCGTGAACGCCGTCGACGCACTGTCGCTGGACGTGGGCAAGGGCGAAGTCTTCGGCTTCCTGGGCCCGAACGGCTCCGGCAAGACGACGACGATCGGCATGCTCGTGGGCCTGATCGAGCCGACGGCCGGCCGGTGCTTCGTCAACGGGGTCGATGTGACCCGCAACCCGCTGGCGGCCAAGAAGATCACGGGATATCTGCCCGACGGCATCGGGTTTTACCCCGGGCTGACCGCGCGGCAGAACCTGAAGTATTTCTCCCGGTTCTACGGCATGAGCGATGCCGCGGCCGAGGCGCGAATAAAAGAGTTACTGGAATACGTGGGCCTGGGCGGGGTCGAGAAGCCGACCGAGGGCTACTCGAGGGGAATGCGGCAGCG
This sequence comes from Methanocella sp. PtaU1.Bin125, assembly GCA_002067315.1. Lineage (GTDB taxonomy): Archaea > Halobacteriota > Methanocellia > Methanocellales > Methanocellaceae > Methanocella_A. The sequence goes on from MVRA01000078.1 coordinate 18,336, forward strand.
GCTCGGCCTCGCCCAGGCGCTGCTGAACGACCCGGAGGTCATCTTCATGGACGAGCCGACCAACGGGCTCGACCCGCAGGGCGTGATCACGTTCCGGAATATCATCAAGGACCTGGCCGGAAAGGGAAAGACAGTGTTCTTCTCTTCCCACGTGCTGGAGGAGGTGCACCAGGTCAGCACCACCATCGGCGTGATTTCTAAGGGGAAGATCATCGCCCGCGGCACGACCGACGAGGTCCGCCGGAAGATGCAGGGCGACGACCTGACGACCATCGTGGTCCGGGTGAACGGCGCGATGCCGCAGCTGGCCCTGCCCGGTATCGTCAGCGCCGAGTATCACGACGGGAGTGCCATCGTGAAGGCGAAGGCTGACATCCGGGACCAGATCTCCGAAGAGCTCTTCCGGCAGAACGTCCGGGTGCGCGAGCTGCGGGTGCGGGAGAGAACGCTGGAAGAAGTGTTCCTCGAGACCGTCTACGGAGGTGCGGCTCAATGAGGCCGGAGCTAATAGTCGCTTCTAAGGAGTTCCGGGATTACCTGGCCAGCAAGCGGTTCCTGCTGTTATTCGGCCTGCTGGCGCTGCTCTCGATCATCGGGGCCGTCTCGGGCATCGCCGAGTATAACAGCGACCTGGAGACCTACAACAGCAACCTGCAGCAGGCGGCGGCATCGGTCGGCGGCATGCGGTTCTTCGTCGACATGCCTTCGATCCTGCAGATCTTCAGCTCGTATGGCTCGTACATCGCGACGTTCGGCATGCTGCTGGCACTGTCGATGGGCTTCGACATGATCTCCCGGGAGAAGGAGGAGGGGACGCTCAAGATCCTGCTCACCCATCCCGTGTTCCGGGACCAGGTGATCAACGGGAAGATCATCGGCGCGGTGGCGATGATGGTGATCGTGCTGCTCTCGACGTTCCTGGCCATCGTGGCGATCATGCTGTTCTTCGGCATCGTCCCGGCTGGCGACGACATCGTCCGGCTGGGGGCGTTCTTCGGGGCCGTGGTGCTGTTCCTGACGGCCTACCTGGCCATCGCGGTGATGGCCTCGACGATATCTAAAAACTCGTCCATGGCGATGCTGATCGCGATCGCCATCGTCCTGGTGGGCATGGTCATCCCGAACATCTCGGAAACGGTGGCCGACACAGTGCTCGGCCCGGCGCCGGAGATGACAGTGATATCCGCAGGGAACACGACGACGGTCGGCGGGGTCACCCAGAGCCAGTTCATCGCTTTCGACGCCAGCAACCGCACCCAGGGCGGACCGCCGATGCAGATCAACCAGGAATACACGGACTACTACAATAAGCGGAACCAGATCACGGGACTGTTGAATATACTGTCGCCGAGCCAGGACTTCACCGCCATCTCCGAGGTCATCAACGGCCGGCTGTCCAGTGTCGGGTCGATCGGCGCGGGCGGCGAGCGCGGCATGTTCCAGCGGATATCGGGCCAGACGGTTTCGGTCTGGCAGTCCCTCTCGTCCGTGTGGATGAACTTCCTGGCGCTGATCGTGATGATCGTGGTCGGGTTCGGCGTGTCTTACGCCCGGTTCGTGAGGGTGGATGTCCGATGAAAGCCTCCCCCCTTTTTATTTTCCTGGCCGCTGCCCTCGTGGCCACAGCGGTGCTGCCTGGCATCTCGACGGCGGACACCGGCTACACGTCAGTGTTCTCCGGCTATGTCAGCGACGGGGACATCCGGTCGGTCAGCGGGTCGACGATCATCTTCGGCATCCCGGCGAACGGCAGCTCCGTGCGGGTCGTGGTACAGCACCCGGCATACACGACGCAGAACGTTACCATCTCGCAGGGCAACTCGTTCACCACGAGCGACTGGCTGGTCGTATCCGTCGTCACGCTCGACGGCGCGGCGCAGAAGGCCTATATCGACATATCGAAGCCTGTCACGACCGCCACGCCGACCCCCACCGGCACGAAGATCTACTGCGATACCCCGGGCCAGCTGGCGCTGGCCGGGGATATGGTGATCTTCCCGGTGGTCATCCAGAACTACGACGGCGACCGCACGTACACGCTGTCCGCTTCCGCGGAGGCGGGATGGACAACGACGTACCAGTACAACAATCGTGATATCTACCAGATCTTCGTGCCCGCAGGGCAGTCGCGGACGGTCAACCTCCTGGTGAAGACGGCCTACGCGTCTGCGATCGGGACGAAGGCGGTCACGGCCAGCGCCGACGGCTACAGCATCGGCCTCTCCGTGCAGATCACCAGCGTTAACAGCTCGGTCGCGATGTCGGCCAGGGTCAGCACCGTCATCGCGTCGATCGGCAGCAGCGCGAGCTTCGACCTGACCCTGGAGAACCTGCAGTCTCAGGACAACGACTACCGGCTGTCCGTGACAGGGCTGCCGGAAGGGTGGTACTACCGGTACAGGGAGTCGGGCCAGAGCACAGGGGAAATGGCTGAGGTCATCGTCCCGGCAGGCACAACGAAGAGCCTGGTGCTCCAGATCGTGCCCCTGCTGAGCGCGACGGAAGGCGACTATACGTTCACGGCCGTCGTGACCACGCCGGACGGCGTGAACATGACGAAGGGCCTGACCGTCCGGCTCAAGGGCAGCGTCAGCATGTCGGTCGCCAGCGACCGGCTGGCGTACGACGCGAAGCCGGGCGAGGCGCTCAGCTACAAGGTCTACGTGACCAACAACGGCAAGGGCGAAGCGCTCACCGGCGTATACGCAGACGTCAGCGCGCCCTCCGGGTGGACGGTCAGCGCCGAGCCCGAGAGCATCACCAGCATCAAGGCTGGAGAGACGCAAGTATTTACGGTGACCGTCGTGCCGCCGGGCAATATCGTCGCCAGCGACTACAGCGTGGAGGTCACGATCAAGAGCGACCAGCAGGAGTCGTCCCAGGCCTACCGGATCACGATCACGACAGGCTCGTACGTGCCATATATCGCCGTCGCGCTGGTCCTCGCCGTGGTCGCCGGTCTGGGCATCATATACAGGAAGTACGGGCGGAGGTAAGCCCGTTCCATGGCCGGGCAGCGTTGCACGCGCGCGTGAGCGCCGGAGCCCGGCATCTCTTTTTACGAGAATATCAGCCGCAGCGTCTCTTCCGGCACCTCGTCGACGGCCAGCCGGCCGTGGATCATGTCGGCAATGAACAGCGACCGCGCGATCAGTGCGATCGGCGACCCCTGCGAGTACCTGGGTACGGCTGCGGCGTACCGCCGGTAGCGCGCGTAGTCGACGGGCGGCAGGCTGTCGAGCGCGTAGTTCTCGCCCGGCGCCTGCAGGATCAGGCTGAAGACGTAGGCGAGGAAGACGTTCGGCGAGAACATCCGGTAGTTCTTCGAGGAGTTCAGCAGGTAGTCGAGTGCGCCGGGAGAGATCCGCTGGACGTCCGATACCATCTTGAGCTCTTCCATGTTCATATTGAGATCGGACATGAGCGCGGAGAACTCCCGGAGCACGGGCGAGGAAAAGTCCGGCCCCATAAGCCGGAGGATGTCGAGGAAAATTTCTCCCAGGAGATCGATGTCACCCTCTTTGAGCAGGTCGACCATCGCCAGGAAGCTGTTAGACAGCGTGTCGTCGCGATCGCCGCCCCTGACCCGCTTCATCCAGGCGGTCATGGCCTCCCGGTCCTCCGGGTCGACGCCCTTGAGCATGGCCAGGATGCGGGCATGCCCGGCGTCGTCGAGCATGCCCTCGTACAGCTCCAGCAGCTGGTTGCGGACGATGTTGGTCCGCACCTTGGTGGTGAACTCCTTCGAGGCCGTGTAGTCGAGGAAGTAGCGGGTCTTCATCAGCGCCGGGACCCCGCCCTGGGCGTTGAGGTAGTTGTGGAGACGCTTCAGCCCGTTGAACCCCCCGCGGATGCGGTACGAGTTCGCGTTGCCGCTGCCGTGGGGTATCTTCTCGATGAGCGCCAGCCCGTCGTCCGCCGACAGCCCGGCGAGGTGTATCTTCACGTCCTTCGTGCTCCGGATGTTGTATTGCGCCTGCAGGTGCTCGCGCACCTCCGTAAACGTCGACTCGCCGTTCTCCGCCAGGAACAGCAGGATCGCCGACTTGGTCCTGCCCTTCGGCTCCCGGTCTCCTCTCGCTCTCGTCCTGTTGGCCATGCCGCGTCTCCCCGGTATTTAATATTCTATCATATACCCGGGTATATTAGCGTTACGAAATATCAATAAATAGATTACATTGCTGTTGTTACATCGGGATAACATCATGAATGATAAGAATTGTAATCCGTTAAACTCGGTATACTGCAACCTGAAGGTAAAGCTGGCCGGCAGCCTGAGCGAGAGAGACCTGGACAACCTCTACAGCTGCACGCTATGCAACGAATGCCATACCGCCGGCCTCAACCGGGGAGCCCGGGAGATCGCCGTGAGCAAGGACATGATCGCGCCCCACCTGGGGGCGATCGCCGGGAACATCCGCAGGCACGGCAACCCGTACTGCGCCGCCGGCGCCCGGAAGGGCAAGGGGCCGGACGCGGGCGGGACCATCCTCTTCCGGGGATGTACGCCGTCATACAAGACCCCGGAAATCCTGGCCGCCGTCGAGAGCCTGCTAACACGGAAGGGCATCAGATACGGCCTCATGGATGACGAGCCCTGCTGCGGCAACATCCTGTTCAACCTCGGCGACCGCGCCTGCGGGTCTGAGGTCGTGGCGCGGAACATCGCCAGGTTCAAAGAGGCGGGTGTTAAGAGGATCATCACGCTCTGCCCGGGCTGCTATGCGGCCTTTAACCGGTACTACAAGGGGAAAGACGGCTTTGACCCTGAGGTCCTGCTGGCCGTCGACCTGCTCGACGGGATACGTGTCGCGGGCGAAGGTTTCGTGGTGCAGGACCCATGCCATGCGAAGGAGAAGGGCGAGGCGGTCCGGCGAATCCTCCCGGGCGCCGTCAACAAGAGCGCAAGCCCCTGCTGTGGCGCCGGTGCGGGCCTGATGTCCCACGACAGGCTGCTGGCAGAAGCAAAGGCGAAGAAGGCCTTCAATGGCGGCACGGCGAAGGTCGTCACGTACTGCCCGTTCTGCTACCTGAACCTGTCATCAGTGAAGCCGGGCGAGGTCGCGGACCTGTACGTAATGCTGGACAGGCAGGGTGAAAATCACGGGTCATATGATGCCGGAAGCGTCGCGGTGAAGCCCCGCATGATGGCCGAAGCCCGCGTCCCCATCCGCGAGAAGCTGGCGGGCATTCTTCCCATCGGCAGCCGCTAGACGCGGTCGTACGACGGTATCCGAGAATGGGGTTGCCGGGAAGGGAAGCTTTGAAGAGACAGGAGAGCGATAGACAGTAGATAGACAGCACGTATTGCCGGGAAGCCCGGCGCACGGGACAGGTGACCGGTCGATGGCACTGAAAGACAGTATAAGCAAAAGCGAAGCCGCACAGTACGACGAGCAATGCCGGCAGATGGAATGGCACGGCCACGAGGCGCTGTTCGGCATGATGTTCGAGTACATATCCCCGGGGCAGGCCATACTGGATATCGGCATCGGGACTGGCCTGATGGCGGCGCTGTTCCACAAGGCCGGCCTGGAGGTGCGCGGCATCGACGCTTCGGAAGCGATGCTGGAAATATGCGCGCGGAAGGGCGTGGCCCGGGAGCTCGTGGTCCGGGACGTCAGCGAGTCGGGATGGCCGTACCGCGACGAAAGCTTCAGCCACCTCGTATCCTGCGGCCTGTTCCATTTCCTCAACGCCCGGAACCTGGACGTGGTCTTTGGCGAAGCGCACCGGATCTTGAAACCGGGCGGGACGTTCGGCTTCACGGCCAAGGGCATCATCGGGGGCAGAACGGAGTACATTGACAGGGAGTCCGGAATCCGCATCTTTTGCATGAGCGAGGCGGCCGTCGAGGCGCTGACGACCCGGTACCGGTTCCGGGTGCTGAAAAAGATGCCGTACTGGACCTTCAACGACGCCGGCCGCACCGAACCGGCCGTCTTTTACCTCTACGTCGTCAAAAAGCGGGGATAAACGATAGTTCCATGAAAATTTCGACGGCTGTGGCCTGAAAATCGCTGTACAGAAAATCCTTGGCGCCCCTGGCTACATGGCGCCCCTGGCGAGCGTGACAGGAGTCGTATAGCCTGTATAAAGCCCAATTTTCATCGCCTCAACATGAAAATATCCATTTTCATAATCGAGTCATTCCCATATTATTCCCGCCGCAGGCCCGGGCACTGGTAGTTCAGCGGCAGGCGTTCGACCACCGCCGCTTTAGCACCTGCGGCGATATGAAAGCCTGCCTGTCCGGCCTCGCACTCAGTCACGATCAGCCCGTCATCTGCGAGCTTTTTTAGCCAGGCGGCGACAGTGTCGTGACCCATGCCCGCCCGCCCGTCCAGTTGTCCGGCCGTGATGCCGGGGTTCTCCAGGACCAGTCGCAGGAGCGCGCAAGCATCGCCATCTGACAGGTACCGCTCCAGCTTTCCCCCGGGGCCGTCGACTCTCGTGCCGCGACCCCGCGCCCCGCGAAACCATTCTTTCAGCATATGACCGACCCCGTTTCTCGAATATTATTGCACGCTACAGGCTAAAAAGGATATTTGTCGGCAGCAGGCCGTTTTAACAGGCC
>MVRA01000079.1 GCA_002067315.1 Methanocella sp. PtaU1.Bin125
GATCATTATAAGACTCGCAAGAGATACGTACTTGGGGAGGCTTAGTGCATAATGTCCTTACGTTCGCGGCTCGTTGTGTTTTGGAATATTATTTGTTGCTTACTGCAACGAGTTTTTTGAGCGCCTTTGCCGCGGCGCCGGAATCAATGGCTTTTACCGCGATTTTCACGCCTTTGGCGATGTCGGCTGCCTTGTCCGCGACAGCCAGCGCCGCTGCCGCATTGAGAACCGTAATGTCGCGGGCCGGGCCTTTCTCACCGGCCAGCACGCCGCGGATAATCTCCGCCGACTGCTGCGGCGAGTCGACGGTGATATCTTTCATCAACGCCCGGGTCATGCCGAAGTCTTCCGGCTGAACCCAGAACGTGCTCACTTTTCCGCCGGCAAACTCCGAGATTTTCGTCGGTGTGGTTATCGAAATTTCGTCCAGCCCGTCTTCGGCGTGGACGACCATCGCCCTCGTCGCGCCGAGCGAGCCGAGAACGGTCGCGATTTTCTCTGTAATATCTTCGTCGGCCACGCCCATGATCTGCCGTTTGGCGCCGGCCGGGTTCGTCAGCGGCCCGAGCACGTTGAAAATGGTCCGCACGGCGAGCTGCCTTCGCACGCCCGCGGCGTATTTCATCGCAGGGTGGCAGCGGACGGCGAAACAGAAGCACACGTTCGCCTCGGCGAGGCATTTTGCGACGACGGTCGGCGAGGTATGGAACAGCGCGCAGCCATCAAAGAACAACATTTACGTGCTGGACGACGGCATGAAGACGGTCGGCAGGCTGGAAGACCTGGCCCCCGGCGAGAAGATCTACTCCTGCCGGTTCATGGGCGACCGCGGCTACCTGGTGACGTTCAAGAAAGTCGACCCGCTCTTCGTCCTCGACCTGTCGGTCCCGCAGAGCCCGAAGGTGCTGGGCAAGCTGAAAATACCCGGCTACAGCGACTACCTGCACCCGTACGACGAGACGCACATCATCGGCATCGGCAAGGACGCCGTCGACGCCAGCGAAGGGGAGATCTCGTCCCGGGGCCTGGACTTCGCCTGGTACCAGGGCGTGAAGATGGCGATCTTCGACGTCAGCGACGTGGAGCACCCGAAGGAAATGTTCAAGGAGCTCATTGGCGATCGGGGCACGGACTCGCCTGTGCTGTCCGACCACCGGGCGTTCCTGTTCGACCGGGAGAAAGGCCTGCTGGTGCTGCCGATCACCCTCGCCGAGGTCACCGGGCCCCGGACCAGCCCGTACCAGTACGGCGACTACGTGTTCCAGGGCGCCTATGTCTATAAGGTCGACCTGGACAGCGGCTTCACGCTGCGGGGCAAGGTCACCCAGTACGACAGCGACGAGGTCTTCAAGAAGAGCGGTTTCTACTTCTACGGGGACCGCTCGATTACCCGGAGCCTGTATATCGGCAACGTGCTCTACACGCTGTCGAATACCCGGCTCCAGGCGAACGACCTGGACACGCTGGCGAAGATCAAGGCGCTGGATCTCAGCTCGTCCGCGACGCCGACGCCGAAGCCGACGGTAACGCCGACTCCGGCACCGTCGCCCACACCGACGCCGGAGCCTTCCGTTACTCCGACGCCGACGCCGTCGCCCACTCCAGAGCCTACCCCGACGCCGACGCCGACCCCCACGCCCGCGCCTGAGCCCACAGAAACGCCCACGGAGACACCGGAGCCTTAGCCAGGCGGCTGAAAAGCTAAATAGGACCAGGACGCATAGTTGATCGTGAACGCCATGAACGACTATGCCGCCCTGACGGGCGCGCTCATGAGGAGGCTCGGCCTCACCCATGCCCCTGTCGCTATATCGCTGTTGCCGGAGCTGCCTGCGTCGGCCCGGATGACGGAGCCCCTGAGCTTCTGCGCGATGTGGACCGCGGCCATGGGCGGCGAAGTGGTCTACGCCACCGCGAAAGAGGAGGCATGCGGGGGAGGCGCGTATTTCATGGGCCTGACGGAGATCACCCCCGAGATGCGGAACGGCGTGCTCCTGTCCCATACCCTCCACCTGCACCGGACGCCCATGGCTGCGGTCAGGACGATGCAGGCCAGCCCGGCCATCCCGTACGGGACCGGCGCGGCCGTGGTCTGCGCCCCGCTGGAGAAGGCTGGCTTCGACGTCGACGTGGTCCTCATCGTCTGCACCCCGGCGGCCGCCATGAAGTTCGCGGACGCCGTCTCATTCGACACCGGCGGCTACCTCGCGGGCAAGACCGGCCCCGCGACGTGCTCGGTCGCCGTCGCCGGCCCCTACCTGTCCGGCCAGCCCACCTTCTGCGTGGCCGACAGCGGCGCGCGGGAATACATGAAGCTGGAAGACGGCGAAATGATCATCAGCTTCCCCGGCGATCGGCTGGTCGCGATCGTCAGGAACCTCGAGGAGATGGCGCAGCATCCCGTCCCTTAAGATCGTCTGCCTGGTGGACAACACGCCCTCGCCCGGATACCGGGCCGAGCACGGGATATCGTTCTTCCTTGAATCCCACTGCCTGCGCATGTTGTTCGACACCGGTCAGAGCGGCGACGTCCTGCTGGACAACGCGAAAAAGGCCGGCATCGACTTCGGCTGGCTGGGCATGATCGCGCTCAGCCACGGCCACTACGACCACACCGGCGGCCTGATGAAGGCGCTGGAGAAATCGGGCATCGTGAAGCTGCTGGCCCACGAGGACGCGTTTAACCAGAAATATTCCCTGAAGGACGGCAAGACCAAAGACATCGGCATCCCGTTCAACGTGAAGGCCCTCTGGCACCACTGCGACGTAATGCTCAAGCGCGAGCCCGTCATGATCTGCGACTGCATCTGGACCACCGGGGAAATCCCCCGGGTGACCGCGTTCGAGAAGCCGTACAGCGGCTTCCTGGAAGAACACAAGGGCGTCATGAAGCTCGACTGGCTGCTGGACGACCAGTCGCTCGTCGTGCTGGCCGACGATAAGCTGATGCTCGTCTGTGGCTGCTGCCACTCGGGCATCGTCAACACCATCGAGCATGTTCAAACCCTGTTCGGGCGCTACCCGGAGACGATCGTCGGGGGCCTGCACATGGAGAGCGCCGACGACGCGCGGATCTGTGCGACCGTCGAGGCCTTTAAAGCGGCCGGGGTGAAAAAGCTCATTCCCGGGCACTGCTCGGGCAAAAAGATCGGCGATGCGGCGAAAGCGGCCGGCATCGAGGTCGTGCCGCTACATGCGGGCATGGTTATACTGTGATATATTCCGCCTGGCGCCGGGCGTTCCCGGATGACCGGGGCTCCGGTCGGGCATTGGCGATGAAAAACGGGCAGGGCTGTCGTCGTTTGCTCGCCCATGACCACGCGTGCGCGCGCGATGACGCCCGCCGCCAGTGCCTGTCAACGCCCGCCACAGTCTTATCGATCATTCTAGTAACAGCAGCGTATAAGTCGGCAGCGTCTCGGGCTTCAGGACGATCTTGTCCTTGATCACCGTCGTCGGGATGCCCGCGTTCTTTGCGGTCGCGAACACGTCGATGCCCGCGGATTCCAGCGACGGCCGGGCCTCCACCGGGAACTTGCACTTCGTCCTGCCTTCGTCCAGCGCGCATACCGCACAGCGCCGGCACCGGTGGGCGCCGTAGGAGAACGCTTTGTAGTACCCGGCCAGGAACGCGTGGCGCTCCATGTTGAAAACCGCGTCGCAGACGTGCATGGTCAGCTTATCCATCGCTCCGGTCAGGCTCTCCGGGGGATAGCTGTCCAGGCCCGCGAAGCCATCGTACCGGATCAGGTACGCGGCCTCGTACTCGTCCAGCACCTGCCGGGTTGCCTCCGGGGTGGGACTATACGGCGGGCAGGTCAGCCGCGTGCCGTAATTTTTGCACCCGAACTGGCACCGCAGCCGGACCCAGTGGGCCGTGACGACCTGCGACGGCTTAACCGGCACGAATGCCGACGCGCCGCTTTCCTTTGCCATTTTCTCCAGCTCTGCCTCGATATGTTTCCGGGCCATCATATCACGAAACTCTTGATGGCATCGTGTCCTGAAATAGCTATTCCTTAATGTTCCATGCTATCAACTGACAGGGATTTTCAGTTTTTTAGGGGAGCATAGAGTATATGTAGTTGAAGGATTATTGATCGGCTGTATGGTCGACGCCCGCAGTCTTTTCAAGGACATGGTCAAGCAGCGCAGGGTACAGGCAGCGACAGGCGTAGTGGCCATCCTCGGCGTCACCATGTGGCTGATGTGCATCCCCCTGGGCGAATATCTCGCGGCGGGGGCTGTCATACTCTTTGCTGTGGCCACGATTCGCTGGATCGATGACGAGGAGAAAATCAAAGAAGAGCAGCTCCAGCAGCCAGTCGGCAAGAAATAGCCCATTATTGTGAAGGAGACTCTGCCGGGCGGCCTCGCGCGCGTGCATGTGCCCGGTCGCCGGGCGGTTCCCATTATACGTTTTCCATAGATGCCCTGCCCGTCCTATGCATGCGACCCGGGATACGGGAAATGGTTAAAGGCTGCAGAGAATGCAGAGGAGCGCAGAGAGCGCAGTTCCTTTTTAGATATCGAATAGCGTTAAACTAAAAGAAGCCGCGTTCTCTGCGCCCTGCAGCGTGCTATGCACGCTCCTCTGCGGTCTCTGCGGTCTTTTACCGTCCTGCAGTGCCGTCATGCTTAGCGCAGAGACAATATATTTCCGGTCTTGATATACTACTCCCGCGACTTCTCGCGGGGCATGCACACGATCTCCATGACGTGCAGGTCGAAGAAGTTGTTCGCGTGGGCCGGCCGGATCACGCAGGCCGTGTCGGCGCCGCTCCACGTGCCGCCGATCGCGATGATCTCGGTCCTGCCGTCCACCGGCACGAGGCCCGCGTCGGCCGCCATGACGCTGATCTCGACCGCGACCTTGGTGCCGACGCTGATCACGGTCCTCAACGCCTCGGCGATCGCCTCTACCCGGGACGCGCCGCCCAGCCGCCGGGTGATGGACCGTTCCACCCCGGACAGCGCGTGGGACGCCTGCAGGACGGTGACGCCCATCGCTTTTAGCTGCCGGGAGTATTGCTCCTCGAGGTCCTGCTGCCCGGGCCCGGAGAAGCCGACGTGGTGGCCGACGACGATGACTTTAATGCCCGTGCCCTGGAACGCTTTCGCCGCCAGGAGGCCCGTCGCGCCGCTGCTGCTCGCCACGACGACGTGCCCGATGGCCAGCTCTTTCGCGCGCGCGAGGGCGAGCCGGACGGTGTCCTCCGTGTTCTGGCTGCCCGCTTTCTCGAAGTAGACGATATCCCGGTGTATCATGATCAACAGGACGCCCTGCAGTGCGATAAACGTTGCCGACGGAGGGTATTTGTACGTCCGATGCGTCAGAGTATCACGTGAGGATCATCGGCTATTCTTCCCTCGATAAAGCGCTTCTCGTCTCCACCTGGCCGCTGGCCAGAGGGCCTGTGGCACTCGATATCTCGGGCGAGGTAGCGCTGGTGCTCGGCAAGAGGGGCTGTGCGGGCCGGTGGGACGGCGAGACCCACGTGCCCTGCGGCAGCGATCAGGCTCCCGTCTGTGACTCGTGCGGAGCGGAGGCGGTAGACCCCTGTGTCATGTGCCGTGGCGTCTGCCGGAAGCTGGAGAAGACCTGCCTGCAGGAACATTCGGTCTACCTCGCCGCGTTCGCGCCAGGGCGGATCAAGGTGGGGGTCTCGAGGGCTTTCCGGCTGGAACGGCGGCTGGCGGAGCAGGGGGCGGACGCCGGGTTCGAGATCGCCCGGCTGCCGGACGGCGAGGCGGCGCGGCAGATGGAGGCGAGCCTGCGGGCGTTGTACCCGGATCGCATGGCCTTCGAGGACAAGCTGGCGACCGGCACGGCCGACGGCGCGATCGACACGATCTTGAAAAACTATGCAGTCATCCGCTCGCTCCGGTTCCGTCATTTCTCCCGGGAGCTGTGGATGCGGCCCATCGTTATCAAGCCCGGGGAAGGCATGGCAATCAGCGGTGCCACGGTCGGCATCAAGGGCAAGGCCCTGGTCATCGAGAAGCGGGGCACGCTGTACGCGCTGAACCTGGACAGCCTCGCCGGGTATGACTGCGAGCTAAAAAAAGGGCGCGCGAGCCTGCAGTCGTCGCTACTTACTTACTAGTATACTCGCCTGTTAGCGCGACTGCAGCTCGGGCTGTTGCACCGGGGCCCCTTCCAGGTGCGGCTCGATCGAGGCGATGCGGTATTGTCTCTCGACCTTGTTACCCCGCCTGGTGAGGAAACCTTCTTTGTGCAAACGGGAGAGGTATGTAGATACGGTGCTGATCTTGATCTCTTCGCCGTACTGTCTCTCGTAGCGGTCTTTGACGTCGACGGTGCCGAACCACGCGTCGCGGTACTCGTACTTGAGGAAAAGCGTCAGTCGTTCTTTGATCGTCAGCTTTTCTGCCGACCGGCTGACGATGTCTTCGGCCGTGACGGGCGCTGGCTTCTGGACGCTCCTGTCGCTCTCGCCGAATTTACTCTTGACAAAGCGTAAAACCTGCTCCATCGATTGAGCGTTCAGGTCCTCTCCGATGACTGAGAACGCGGTAATCTTCCCGCTTTTCTCGTCCATATTGATCTTGATTTCCATCGGCATTCATCCCCTGAACCTCTTATGATATTAAGCGCAAGAGCGGCGGCCCCCCACCGGAGCCGCCGTTCATAGCGTTTTTCCAATCCATCCCATTTTAATGCCGTTTTCAAACGTTTTGCCGTTTTGCGTTTTTCAATCCATCCCCTTTTTCATGCCGTTTTCTAGATGATTATAAGCTGCCCCCCGGCAGCACTTTCCAATCCATCCCTTGTGTAGTTGCCGCTTTCTCGCAACGACCCATCCATCCCCTTCGGATCGCCTTGATCGGTGTCATATGACCCATCCGTATCGGATGGGCGCCGTCCATCTCTGATGGTAAGCGGTGAATCACCGCAGCATACCACGAGATAATAGTAGTATCTCTTATTATATAAGCCTTTCGTGAAAAACCGCTCTTTTAATCAGTCTTATTGGCTTAAGCACACTTTAGCACAATTATAAGCCTATGTTGTGAATGGTTTTTTAGTATTTAAGCGTTTATACACTCACAGACATCGGCGCTATTCCATGTGTAATCAATTAAAAAAGGTTAAAAATTGAATATATGGCAAATATAATCATATTTTTTGAATGTAATAGCGTTTCGTTGACCGTTCGGTAAACGCATGTATAATCGATGATTACGGTTATTGTGCCAGCAGGGTTTACACTTGTTCACAATAATGATTACCAGTGAATATGTCAATGAATAATGTCACTCTCAGCGCTACGCCATCATCATAAAGACGTCCGTGAGAAAGGGCGCAAAGACTATGACGCTGTCTTATTTTTTAAAGTTTCACGCGCTGATACTGCCCTTGTTATGGCATTCACATAATCGCCATCTATTCACAGTGTATGTTTCAAGAACGGCCTGCAGTGGCCACTCTTATCGCGACGCCGGATACTGTATGAACACTGTGAACCCTGTGTGAACCATCGGCCCGGACAGAATATTATGATAGAAAAACGCCTGCGTCTTTGTGATGAAGGCAGAGTGAAGCCGTGCAGACTGGTTTACAATGTGGTCACAGTATAGCCTGTGAATCACAGCTTCACAGGCTTCACTTCGTCAGGATCTTCGACAGGTCCACGTTGCGGGCGACCTCTTCCTTGATCGTCTTGATCTTCTTCTCGTCGGTGGGGTCGATGCGCGCGATCATCTTTTCGACGATGTCCGAAGCGGACAGGGTGTCCTCCTTCACCGATATCATCGGCACCCCGAGGAACCGGGCGCGGTTGATCGCCTCCTGCGCGGGGAGCAGCCCGCCGGTCAGGATGATGCACGACGTGGATGTGTTCAATGCGGACAGGATGATCTCGTTGCGGTCGCCGCCGGTGATTACGGCCTTATTCGGGACCCGCTCGAAGTACTTGAGCGCCGACTCCTGCGACATAGCCCCGATCAGCGTCTTCTCGACGAGGTTGTTCAGGTTGTCGTTGCCGGTGAGCACGATGCCGTTCAGCTCCTCGACGATCTCGAACACGTGCAGTGTCCGCAGCGAGGGCGTGTAAGGCATCATGCCGATGATGGGGATGCCCTTACCTGTCAGATAGTTCCCGATGCCCACGTCGTTGCAGAGGTTCAGGATGACGCCTTTCAGCGGGATGCCCCGGTAGTCGAGATAATGCTTGATCATGGCAACCCTGTCCAGCGACTCAGGCCTCGCGTCGGAAAGCAGGATCAGGTCGGAGCCGAGCTTTTCGACCATGTCGTAGGTCGACAGCCCGTAGAGAAAGCCCACGGTGCTGTTCTCGAGGCCTTCGATGATCATCAGCTCTTTGCCTTTGCTCACTTTATTATAGGCGTCCATCACCTGGGCCATGGTGAGCACCGGGAGCTTTTCCTTCGAGAACGGGCAGAGCTCGCCGGGGTTCGCCTCGAAGTCGAGGAGCGACTGCATGAGATAGGCGTCTTCCTCGACGCGCTGGCCGTTCACAGTGATCATCTTCTCCTGGAAAGGCTTGAAGAAACCCGTGTAGACCCTGGAGTTAAGCGCGATGCCCAGCGTAATCACAGTCTTACCGCTGCGCGCATTGATCGAGCTAATGAAAATCGACTTCATCCCGTACCTTCACACAGATAGATGTAATCATACTCCTATTAAACGTTTTTCTCGTTACGCCTCCGGCTACCCGTTTTCCTTGCATCCTCCTTGCGTGTGATATATGAAAACCGTGGTATTCTGAACACTGTATCCGTCCTTTGTGAAATGTGTGTATGCTGCGTCGCAGCCCTAACATCACGTACCCGATAGTACCGCCGCACATAACGATGAAAAAATGCTCCGGTCGAAGGGTCGTATAAACGTATGTCCGGTCATTCGCTCGCGTTGCGTCTACAGCGCATTCACAACGTTACGACAATGATTGTGAATGAGAATGTGAACATGGGTCCAATCGCGTGATGTCCGCGGGAACACAGATTTTTTGAATAGCGGATTCGCGACCGGTGTCAGGTACTGAGCTGTTAACAGGCAGTGCGCAAATTTCCACGACCGTTTCGTGTCCTTTTTCATGTAATAACTCGTATTTATCGTTTATTTTTAGAAACGAGACTAATAATACCGTTTTTCGCCATTTAATATCCTAATATATTTAACAAGGCTGACCGACTTTCTTCACGAACCACAAAGGAGGCTTAGTTGAGCATGATGAAGAAAATCTTAATCGTAGCGATAGTCGCGGTGACCGCGGCTATGTTCGCGGTACCGGCGTTAGCCCAGATCGGCTACGGCGGCCTGGGCTACGGCGGCGTCGGTGCTGCGGCAGCCGGCGGTCAGGCAATGGTCGGTGCCCCGCAGGATTGCATGGCTACCGTGTCATGCAATGTCCCGGTGACCCAGATGGTCCCCTACATGACCACTCAGACCCAGATGACCTCGGTCCAGAGACCAGTCGTCGTCCCGCAGCAGTCTTCTGTGACTGTGCCCAAAGCGGTCACTGTCCCGGAGCAGGTGACTGTGCCCAAGGCAGTCTGTGTGGAGGAGCAGGTGACTGTGCCCAAGCAGGTTATCGTGCCCGAGCAGGTGACTATCACGGTCCCGAAGGCAGTAACAGTACCGGAGCAGGTGACTGTGCCCAAGCAGGTTATCGTGCCGGAGCAGGTGACTGTGCCCAAGCAGGTTATCGTGCCGGAACAGGTTCCAGTGACCACCTATACGACGACTTGCGTAGAAGAACAGGTACCGGTACAGGTGCCGGCAGTCGCGTACCAGCCATGCACGACCATGGTCCCGCAGACCCGGACGATGGCACTCAGCAGCGCTGACGTAGCCGGTATGGCTGGCGGAGCCGTCTGCCCGCCGGCAGGCGCAGGTACGGGCATCGGAGCTGCAGGGATTGCACCGGCAGCCGTGGGCGCTGCTGGCGCTGGCGCCGGTATTGGCGCGGGCGCGGGCGCGGGCGCAGGTGCTGCAGGGATGGCTCCCGCAGCCGGGACAGCCGGCGCAGCGGGTGCCGGGGCCGGACAGGCCGCACGATAAGCAGGCCGGATGAACGATTAAAACGAAGGCCGCTACAGTCCCGCCACCCATAACTACTACCCTGAACCGGAACTGCTGCGGGGCGGCAGCGGCCCTCATTTTTCATTTTTGCGATCTCGCATTTATAATATCTCATTTAGATATTGTCTACACTTCGCCCGGGATAGCGTAAGGTATAAAAAGGGAAAGCTGATAGTAAGTAAAAAGCTTGAAGGGTCGCTATGTATATCCCTATCGCCATTTATAAAAATAATGTCGTCCTGATCGACAGCATGGACACGTTCGCCCTTTATTTTTGCTCCAGCGTAAAGCAGCGGATGAGGCCCACAGTGCCCGACGCCCAGGTGGACTACGACGCCGACGGCATGCCGATCGTGACCGATGGCGAAGACGAGTTCGGCGGCTCCGGCTCTACGGCTGACGAAATGTTCATCGAGTCCGGCATGGATGACGACGACGACTTGTGAGTCGGACGATTTGTTGGTCTGGTGACCGATAAACCGTTACCTCTTTTACTGTCGTCTTGGGCTTGATGCTCCCGGCGTGATTTCGCACCTGCTGGCCAGCAGCGTCGCCGCGTCACCAGCGTTCTTTATGGGGAAATCGCTATCGCTCAGGTCCTTGATGATGTCGTGGATGGACGTGTCCCTGCCCCGGTACCGGCACTTGATCGGGGTGCCGAAGGGGTAAATGTCCGACAGCTCTCGCTTACTATTGATCGGGAACTTGACGCCGCACTCGGTGAGCTGCCTGACGATCGTGGCTTTCATCTCGTCGATCTCTTCGATACCCTCCGGGGTACCGGCAGGCGCGCCCAGTAAAGTCGTGCTTTCTCTCTCGCTCATGCATATCACCAACAGATATTTTCTTATTTTTATATAATTATAAGGCTTGCCGGAGGATATGCGTAAAAAAACAGAAAAAGAATAGTCCCGGTGCGACAGCGCCCGGGGCGTCGGGGCCTAGTCCATCCGGACCGGATCGACTTTCATATACTCCCGGAGCACCGTGGTGGCATAGCTTCCCTTGCGCAGGAAGAATTTTGCCCGGAGGGCGGTCTCTTCCGGCACGATCACGGGGCTCACCGGGGTGACTGCCTCGCGCCACCGGCCCGCGGAGGTCAGCTCTGGCAGCTGCTCTATCTCGAAGCCTTCCAGGGCCACGCCTTCGGCTTCGAAGACCGTCCTGGCCGTCTCGTCGATCATTTCGGGCTTTGTGTCCCGGCCCGCCAGCGGCAACACCAGGAACGCGCGTCTCCGCTTTTGCAGGTACAATACGTCCGGCCTGTTCTTCGCGGTCACCAGCTCGATCTTTGCCGGGTCCGGCTCGCCGCCCGGCCCGGAAAAGCACACGACGTCCCCGGTGCCCGGCACGGTCAGGGACAGCCCTGTTTTCATCCGCTGGCTCAATATACGGTTGAACAGGTACGACTGGTAGGCATGCACGAACATGCTGATCAGGTTGCCGGGCAGCGCCCGGAAGGCGCCCGCGTAGTCGCCCGGGCGTTCGACCAGCCTGTGCATCATGGCGCGCTCGTAGCGCAAATTCAACGGGTACGTCTCGAGGCCGCTCCGGAAGTCGCGCGTCTTCCAGACGGCGTCCCGCACTTCCCGGCTGGCCTGAGACTCCCACGGGAACGAGCGGGCGATATAGGTCATGGCGGCGCCTTCGATGTCGCCTTTGACGATCCGCTCCCCCACCAGGTGGGTGACCGGCCGGCGGATGCCGAACCGCTGGTAGCCGAAAAAGTTCGGGACCCCGCCCGCGGCCGCGATGCCGGCGGAGATCCCGGACACGCGCTTTTCCATCTCCTGCCGGCCGATGTCGATGTCGCTGATCAGGATATCGAAATCGTTGCCCTTCAGGTCGCCCGGCGCGATGTCCTTGTTCGAGCGGCCCAGCGGCGTAACGCTGACGCGGGGCAGGGTGATCCTGCTCAGGTCCTCCGCGGCGGCGCCCCGGATGCTCATGAGCTGGGACGTCACCGCCCGCTTGTCCTTGATCCCGGCGATGCCGATGCGGTCGTCGCTGATGCCCAGCTGCCGGGCCATGTCCCGCAGCAGGTGGTGGGTCTCCCAGTTCTCCTTGACCACGCGGACGATCAGGCAATCTCCCGTCTCGCCTGCCTTAACGTCGGAAATCTCGTCCACGACGAAATCTGCGACGTCGTTGCGCAGCCGGCCGCCGATACCGTCCGCGTCCGTCAGGTAGGCCCCGATGCCCATGAGCCGCTCGAGCTCGTAGGGGCTGTCTCTCATGCGATCACACGTAGGGCTGGTCGAACTTGTCCTCGCGCGGCCGGGTCTCGCCGGGCTTCTGGAAGTTGATCACCGGCAGCGGCACGGCGGGCGGCAGGCTCAGGTTCTGCGCCAGCAGCATGGCCAGCGGCACGATGCGGGCGACCATGTTGTTGGCGATCTCGTTCTGTATGACCGGGTCCGCGCGCCCCGCGTCCCACTCCTCCTTCGCCTTCCCCGCGTCGCCACCGGCGCGGTCGCAGTAGCCCTCGAACCGGATGAAGCCGATGGACGGGTTCAGGTAGTTGATGGCGACGGTAAATTCGACCCTCAACAGGTCCCCGGCCGGGCCGCGGACGGCGGACGGGTTCCGCAGGTTGATGTCGTAGTTGACGTTGATGTTCCTGTATTTAGCGAGCTCTTCCAGCGGCACGTGCCGGGCCGTCTCTATCTTGCTGATGCTGAAACCGACAAACATAATGATACCTACATGAGCTTGAGCTGGCCGACGATCTTGTCCAGCGTCGTCGCGTCCGCCGGGCCCATGCCCAGCGCGGTGATCGTGCCCGGCGGCACAGTGGTGAGGCCGGCGTCCTGGATGAGCGCGGTGGGGATGTCCATGCGGCGCGCTTCCTCCTTGTACCTGAAGAGTTCCTGGAGCGAGTTCACCTTGAGGACGATCTTCTTCTGCCCCTCCCGCTTCCACTCCTCCTGCACGGCGGGCTTCGCCCACTCGTAGGCCGAGATCGCCGCGTGCGCCACCTGGACGCACATCTTGCCCTTCGGCAGCTTGAGGTCCTCCCGGACCAGAATGCACTGTTTATACTCTGTCATCGTCATTACCGGCTATAACGTCATGAGGCTCTCATTGTATTTATTGACTATTACAGGCCGGCGTGGGCGATGAGGCAGCAGCCGCATACTTTATCCCGGGAACGTGCTCGACCTGTACGAGGTGGTAAAAATGATCGACAAAAAAGGATATGATTAAAGAGCTGTAGCATAGTAATAAGAATCATCATATCTTTGTCTGCTTATTATATCTACAGATATACAGAATATTGACAGATATACGGTATATCTGCTGATATGTGGAATATGCGGAGGGCCGGTCTTCGTGGAAAAAAAGGATTACGACGTCGTGGTGGTGGGCGCGGGCCCTGCCGGCTCGATAGCCGCCAAATACGCCGCGAAATATGGCGCGAAGACGCTTTTGATCGAGGAGCACGGGCAGGTCGGTTCCCCGGTCTCGTGCACGGGCCACATCAGCCGGAAGGCCCTTCTCGAGTGCGAGCTGCCCGAGGACGGCAGCTACGTTAATAAAAAAATCCGGGGGGCGTTTGTCTATGCGCCCGACGGCCGGTCCATTGTCCTGGACGGGAAGCGCACGATGACCTACGTCGTCGAGCGCAAGATCTTCGACCGGGAGCTGGCCAGGCAGGCGGTCATCGGGGGCGCCGACATTACCATCAGCACCAGGGCCGAGCGCCTGCGTCAAGTAGAGGGTGGCGTGCAGATCGATACTGAAGGGCCCGAGGGTCCGGCTGCGATAAACGCAAAGGTGGTCATCGGGGCGGACGGAGTGAAGAGCAAGGTCGCCCGCGCGGCCGGGCTGGGACGGCTGCCGCACGTGTGCTCGGCCATCCAGGTGGAGTCGGAATACGAGCCCAGGGACCCCGAGTTCGTGGAGATGTTCGCCGGCCGCTCCTATGCGCCCGGCTACTTCGCCTGGTCGGTGCCGACCTCGGGGGACTGCTGCAGGGTCGGGCTCATCGCCGACGAGAACGCCCACGTCTACCTCGATCGCCTGCTGAAGGAGCATCCGGTCGTGTCCGGAAAGGCGCGCTCGGCGGTCGACCTGATCGTAGGCGGCATCCCGGTGGGCACGCTCAGGCAGACGGTCGCGGACGGTGTCATGATCGTCGGAGACGCGGCCGGCCATGTCAAGCCTATCTCCTACGGCGGCATCTATGCCGGAGCGCGGTGTGCCAGGATCGCCGGGGAGGTGGCAGCGAAGGCCGTGCAGGAGGGCGACACGTCCGCCCGCCGCCTGGGCGAGTACGAGAAGCGCTGGCGCGCCGACCTCGGGCTGGAGCTCGCCTTCGGCATGCGGTTCCGGCGCATGTATGGCCGGATGACCGACGCGGAGATGAACGAGGCGATACGGCTGCTGGACGATCCTGACATCGCCGAGGTCATGACCCGTTACGGCGACATCGATCGCCCGTCGGCGCTGGCCGTGGAGCTGCTCAAGGTCACGAAAAGCAAGGGCATCTGGCGGCTGATGGCCCTGCTGGCCCGGCTCATCATCTGACGGACGCGTATTCGCGTTGTCCGGCAACCAGTGAATGGCATGCCGGGTGGCCGGCCACGATATTGCTTTCAGATAGCCCGGTCAGCGGTCGTCCACCGATCTTTTACGGATACGACAACCGGCTTGCATTCCTGTAATTTGTCAATCCTAATTGGAAGCTAAATACTTACAATTATAAATACTATCAATTCATTGACCAATAATTATAAGCGTATTTAGGGCTTGAAAAGCAATTTCAATCCTGTAATTGCTCTCTAATAACAAAAAGGCCCTGAAATGCGATAATAAATAAAAACGGTTTGAGAGATACGGTCTAAAACGGATATTCCGCAATCCGTATACCGGGCTGCGGGGGAAAAACGGTCTCTACAGAGCCAGAGACAGGTTTTTCTCGCATGGGCTTCCCGCAAGAACCGCCGCTCTCGGTAAACCTGATGTATCATCCGTAGTTTCAGAAAGCGATTGGCATTCGAGTGCGATCGCTATCGGAGGGGTAGTCATGGGTAAAAAACTGAACACGCAAAGTATAACTGTACAGCTGATAGCTCTCGGCCTGATCTTATCTATCGTGCCGATCGTAATTCTTACTTATATGAACGTATCGTCGACCTCGCAGTCCTACGATACCATGACCGAGAAAATAAGCGTGGGCGCCGCTGCGGCAGCCAGGAACCAGTTCGATACTGCGCTGCTCAAGCAGGAAAGCTCAGTCATCGCGGTCGTCGCGGACATGAGGGTGCTCCATAGCCTGGAAAGCAGCGATAAAGCTGCCCTGAAGAGACTCGTGGACGAGTACAAGGCGAAGGACGCCAACTTTGACGTCATCACGATAAGCGATGCCAGCGGCAACGTGCTGGCCAGCAGCGCGTCCGGCGCGAACGGCGCCGGCTCTGCATCGAAGGGGATACAGGCCGCCCTTGCCGGCTCGGCCTACCTGGGCCTCGAGGTCATACCTGAAACAGCCGTAGCTGCCGACAACCTGCAGAAAGATGTCGCCGATTCCGGGACTAAGGAAGGGCTCATGATCGCCTGTGCCCGGCCCGTCCGGGATGAGGACGGTAAAGTGATCGGGGCCATCGTCGGCTCGAAGCTGCTCAACAGCGACAGCGGGATCGTCGACGATATCGCGAAGAGCACGAACACTGACGTCACAATTTTCATGGGCGACACCCGCATTACGACGACGCTGAAGAACGAGAAGGGCGACCGGAACGTGGGCACGAAGGGCAGCGCGTCCGTGGTCGAGACCGTCGTCGGCGACGGCAAGGACTACATGGGCAAGCTGACGCTTTTCGAGAAACCGTACTTCGTGTACTACGAGCCGCTGGTATCGATCGACGGCAAGAACGTGGGCATGCTGTTCACGGGCGTGGACATTTCGGCGGAAACCGCGCAGATGAACGGGATTATCATGCAGTCCATGATCATCGGCGTCGTGATCGCCGTCCTGGCCATCGGGGCCTCGTTGTTTGTGACGTTCCGCATCACGAAGCCGATCAAGAAGCTGGTCGCGGCTGCAAACGACGTCGCGGGAGGCAACCTGAACACGGCCATCGAGACGGGCGCGACCGGCGGCGAAGTCGGGCAGCTGACCGACGCGATCAGGGCGATGGTCGCCAACATCAAGGACCGCATCGTATACAGCGAGTCCATCCTCAAGGGCGTCCCCGATCCGATGTTCGTCGTGGACACGGACGCGAAGATCACGTACGTCAACGAGGCCGGTGCCAGGCTATACGGCACCAGCGTCACCGAGATCATGGGCAAGAAGCTCGGCGAGTCTTCGGGCGCCCGGGGCGCGGCGGCGGACGACGCCCGCATCGTGAAGTGCCTGCAGACCGGCGATGCCGTGAGCAACTTCGAGACCAGCGTTCAGATGAAAGGCGGCAAAGAGGTCTGGGTCCGGGGTAACGTCGCCCCGATCCGGGACATCAACGGCCGGGTGACCGGCGCGATCGAGCTGATGCAGGACATCACGGAGGCCCGGAACGCCCAGCAGAAGATCGAGCAGGCGGAGAAAGACGCCCGCGAGAAAGCCCTGTTCAGCGACAGTGTCCTCAAGTCTATTACGGACGCGCACATCGTCACGGACATCAACGGCAACGTGATCTACATCAACGAGGTCGCCCTGCGGATGCTCGGCTGGAGCGAAAAGGAGGCGCTGGGGCGCTCCGTCGACGACGTGATCGGCGTCAAGAACAACAACACACGGAAGGCGCTGACTGAGCAGCGGGACATGCATAACGTGGAAGGCCACTTCATCACCCGCAACGGCCGGGACATCCCGGTGCTGGTGAACACCACCATGATGAAGGACGTCCACGGCAACGTCACGGGCGTCAACGCGATGTTCAAGGACATCACGAAGGAGAAAGAGGCGAAGCGGCAGCTCGCCGAGATCACCGCCTCCGCGAACAAGATCGCCGAGCGGGTGACCGGGGCGAGCGGCAACGTGCTCGACAGCGTGCAGCAGGTAATGTCGGCGTCCAGGCAGATCAGCGAGAGCATCTCGCAGATCGCTTCCGGCAGCCAGACCCAGGCGAAGAACATCGAGAACATCAACACCCTGATGCATGACATGAGCAAGAGCATCTCCGAAGTGAACGTCGGCGCGAGGCAGACCAGCGAAGACGCCATCAAGGTCAACCTCGAGGCCCGGAAGAGCGGCGAGAACGCCCGGATAGCGATTAAGAAGATGGACGAGCTGCACGTCGCCGTCAACGACAGCGCGAAGATCGTCGCCGACCTGGGCGAGAAGAGCAAGAAGATCGGCCAGATCGTCGACATGATCACGGCGATCGCCGGGCAGACCAACCTGCTTGCGCTGAATGCCGCTATCGAAGCGGCGAGGGCCGGCGACGCGGGCCGCGGGTTCGCGGTGGTCGCGGAAGAGGTCCGGAAGCTGGCCGAGGAATCAGCGAAAGCCGCCGAGGAGATCAACAGCCTCATCGGCGAGGTCCGGGACCAGACGGCCCGGGCGGTCGAATCCATGAGCCGGGGCACGAAGGAAGTGGACGAGAGCAACCGGATCGTCGCCGAGTCCCTCAAGAGCCTGGAGGACATCAGCCGGATGATCGACACTACGGCCGCCAAGGCACAGGAGATTGCGGCCATGACGGAAAAGCAGGCCGCGAACACCGAACGCGTGGTCAAGGACGTGGAGGACATGGCCTCGGTCATCGAGGAAAGCGCCGCGGGCGCCGAAGAGGTGAGCGCGTCGTCCGAGGAGGCGACGGCGACCGCCGAGCAGGTGTCCGGGATGGCGTCGGAGCTGGCGAAGATCGCGGTCGAGCTGAAGACCGAGGTAGGCAAGCTCAAGGTGGAGTAATCCTCCGCCTTCCCTGTTCAGGGGGTTTGAAATGGCAGACAACGTTTCGAGGGACATGCAGCTGGTGGTATTCCGGCTGGGCAACGAGGAGTACGGCGCCGACATCTCCCAGATCCGGGAGATCATCCGGGCCGGGGATATCACGAGCATCCCCCAGGCGCCGGACTACGTGCACGGCGTGATCAACCTCCGGGGCCAGGTGACCACCGTGGTCAACCTGCGCCGGCGGCTGAGCATGCCGGATAAGGAAAAGGACAGCAACTCGCGCATCGTCATCGTCGAGGTGGACCATACCACCGTGGGCATGATGGTGGACAGCGTGACCGAGGTCAAGTACATCAGCGGCAGCCAGGTCGAGCCGTTCTCCGGCCTGCTGGCGGCCGGCCAGGAGCAGAACTACATCCTGGGCGTGTGCAAGCTCAAGGACCACCTGCTCATCCTGATCGACCTGAAGCACGTGCTGGCGGAGGTCGTCAGCAGCCCGGCCACGGCCATGTAAAACGGGTCGTACGGCACCGGTTGATAAAGCCGGCCGTATGATTTGATCGCATCAGGGTAACGGTGCCTCGAGAGGCACCGCTCTTTTTTTTAACGGGCAGATCACCCCGGCGCCCGCGCGGGCACGGTTCGGAAACATTATTATACAGTGCGCCTATTTTAGCCTCTGATGGCGCAGATCAGGGAAGGCCGGGTCACCGTCGAGATGGGCGAGGGCGTGTTCTACAATCCCCGCATGGAGATGAACCGTGACATTAGCGTGGCCTGTGTCGCCTGCCTGCCGGGAGTGAAGACCTACGTCGACGCCATGGCCGCGTCGGGCATCCGGGGCATCCGGGTGAAGAAAGAGGTGCCGCGGGAACTGGACGTTACGGTGAACGACTGGGACGCGGACGCTTACCGGCTCATCCAGCAGAACGCGGCGCTCAACGATGTCGCGGTGAACGCGTCCAACCGGGGGGCGAATACGCTGCTGTCCTGCACCCAGTTCGATTACGTCGACCTCGATCCCTTCGGCACCCCGGCGCCATACATCGACTCGGCCTGCCGGTCGGCGAAAGTGGCTATGGGCGTCACGGCCACGGACACCGCGCCGCTGTGCGGGGCCCACCTGCGCGCGGGAATGCGGCGCTACGCCGCCCGGCCGCTTAAGACTGACTACTATCACGAGGTCGGGCTGCGCGTCCTGCTGGGCAAGGTAGTGCGGGAGCAGGCGAAGTACGATAAGGCGGTCCGCCCGCTGCTCTGCCATGCGACCGAGCACTACGTGCGCCTCTACCTCGAGGTGCAGCACGGCGTGATCTTTGCTGACCGGATGGTCGATCGGATGGGTTACCTGCTCCACTGCTTCAAGTGCCATCACCACGAATTGCACCCGGGCATGGCGATCACCACACCATACGCCTGCCCGGTGTGTGGCGCGAAGGCGCAGATCGGCGGGCCCCTGTGGCTGGGCGACACGAAGGACGACGCCTTCGTCGGCCACGTGATCGAGACGATCGGGGCGGGGCCCTTCGGCAAAAAAGAGCGGGCGCTGCGGATGCTGCAGACCATCCGGGACGAGATCGACGTGCCCATGTACTACGACCAGCACATCCTCTGCCGGGACCTGAAAGCGACGCCGACGGCGATCGGCGTACTGATCGACGCGCTACGGGCGCGGGGCTACCGTGCGTCACGCACTCATTACTCGGGGATCGGCTTCAAGACGGACGCGCCCGTCAACGACATCAAGGCCACGATTCTACGTCTCTCACCCCCTCGCTGAGCCAAAAAAATAGTAGTTTTCCTGCCCGTAAAGATTCGGGAATATTATTTTCTCTAATATGCCGATATATCGAAAATTTTGTGACGTATAAGGAAATATTTTTTCCAATAGCTGCGGTAACTTTGTGACAAAAATGTAATTACAATCGCCAAATTTTCTCACGATCTATACGAAAGTTTATTTAAGGTTAGCGACTGAATATATGACATTTATCATATTAGGGCATACTGACAGTCTCGGTGAGTGTATGCAGGTGGATAACGGAATAACGATATTGCGGGTAATCGAGGTTATTCTCGTATTATTATTATCGGTCATCATTGTCCTTGTCGTCCCTAAGGTACGGGAGATCAAGAACAACGGCGTGAAAACGTCTCTGTACATTTTCCTCGGCATCGTCCTCTTCATTCTGGTGGGCATGGGGTATAATGTCATCCAGGACATCAGCGCGTCCGGCCAGGACCCCAATATAGCGATCCTGTACCCGTACACGCAATTTTTCCCGCTGCTGGTGCTGTCCATAGCGCTGGCGGGCGTCCTGCTGGTCACCTACATGGAGGGCGAAAAGTACGGGCTCATCATGGCGGGCACCGGCTTCCTCGTGATGGCGCCGGATATCCTGAAGTACATGAGCAGCGGGCGGTTCGACCTGTTCCTGCTGGGCTGTGTGGTCTGGGCGTTGATACCGGTCGTCTGGGTCCTGCTGTTCCGGCGGATCATCTACGACGACACGACCATGAGGGAACGTATCTGGGCGGCGGTCAGCGCATCGCTCATCTCGTACCTCATCTACGTCTGCACGGCCCTGGTCGCGGTCTTCGGCGAGAGCACGAGGACGATCGGCGCCGACGTGATGGCCAGCATCACGGCGAACAGCAGCGACATGCTCCGTTTCGTCGTCATCTCGCTCTGGTTCTTCATCCTCCTCACGGTCATCGTCATCTCCCTCATGTTCGTCATCCATGACCTGGCGCTGCACACGTTCAACGTCCGGCGCGTCGTGAAGAACCACAAGGAGATCGACTACGTGTCGGCCCATCCCGTGGAGGCGATCGTGAAGGACATCGAGCCCAGGATCGACGCATACAAGGGCCTGGTCGAGGAGATGCAGGTCTTCCACCAGTACATCGACAAAGTCGACCGGCTCCGGGCGGCGTCGACGATCGCGAGGTTCAAGCAGGAGTACCTGACGCTGGCCGCCCGGCACACCGAGGGCTCCAAGGCGGAGGCGGAACGCCTGATCAAGGTCATCGACCAGGAATTCAAGAATAGGTATTGAGGAAGGTTATATGGTACTGTTCAAGCGAGACGACATCATCAAGGTCATTGAGACGTGCCAGATCAAGGGCCAGGACGAGGCGATCATCCGGGCGCTGATGTACATCAACCTCGGCTACCCGATCATGCTCTACGGGCCGCCGGGCAACGGCAAGACGACGATCGCCGAGCATATCCTGCGGTACGTCTCAAAGGGAGACAACTACTACCGCATCGAGGCGACGGAAGGCATGACGGAGTATCACACCATCGGCGGCTTCCACCCGCTGTCCATGTCGGGCAATCCCGAGCTCTCGAAGCAGTTCATCTACAAGGACGGTGTCATCACCCGGGCCCTGCAGGAGAATAAGAACATGCTCATCGACGAGTTCACCCGTGCGCCCACCACCGCCTACTCGGGCCTGTTCATGCTGCTCTCCACGGGGCAGCTCGTCCTGGAGCACCGGGAGATGGTGCTCAAGCGCCCGAACAACTGGGTCCTCATGGTCACGGCGAACCTCGGCGACGAGGGCACGTTCAAGATGAGCGCCGCCCTGAAAAGGCGCTTCATCCCCATCTTCATCGGCTACACCAGCCGGTATACCGAGGAGAAAGTCCTCAAGGAATACACCCCGAAACTGAGCCCGGAGATCGTGCGCGCGATCCTGGACTTCGCCGAGGAGACCCGGCGCCTGTGGCAGGAGGAAAAGTCGCTGCCCCAGGGGCTGTCCACCGACGGTGTCATCAAGATGGCCCGGTACTGCGACATCTCCATCGACGAGGGCCTGGACGCGAAGACGGCGTTTACCGACGCGGCCATGCACCAGGGCGTGATCATCGCCGACGAGACGGACTACGTTTCGCTCCAGACCGTCAACGAGCTGGCGTTGAAGATCGGCAGCCGGTTGTGAAGCCTCCGGGGCATCGGGCGGTGTGAGTATGGCGATATTCGCGGACGAGAACAGGGTACGGGAAGCGTGCGCCAAATGCATGGTCAATCCGGCCAGCGTGCACGCCTACGACGACCTGCTCACCGGCTGCCGGTCCATCGGCCGCAATTTTTTGAGGATCTACAACATCGTGCCCCCGACCATGACGCACATGGTCTACAACTCGTACCAGGGCATCGGCATTATCAACTACAACAAGTCGATCGCGGAATTCTGTAACAAGGGCAAGAGCCTGGAAGGGATGATCGCGCGCGAGCGCCGGCGGGACATCAAGAAGATCCGCTTCGCGGTCGTGTACGACGACTCCAACTCGATGACCTCCTGGTGGCGCAACCAGACCATGTCCGAGACGATCAACGAGGCCGACTCGCCCCAGACGTACGCCAAGGTCGCCTGTATCTCCCTCATGGAAGGGCTCGGGAGAGACACCGAGATCACCCTGTGGAAATTCGGTACGGAGGCGCGGGGCCCGTACAACCTGACGACCAACATGTACCGGGAGCTGATCGCGAGCAACGGCTCCGGCGGCTCGCGCCTCGACCTCGCGCTGCAGTCGATGCTCGACAACGGGTGGGACAAGCGCAGCGGCGCGAAGATCGCGATCATCATCACCGACGGCATCCCCGAGCACGGCCGCAGCATCTACGCGGAGGACGTCATCGCCACGGTCAACACGCTGGACATGCTCAAGCAGCTGGTCCGGCATAAGGTCCACGTGCTGTACCTGCAGCTGACCACGGACGAGTCGCGGAAGTACAGGAAGATCGGCGGCTACACGATGGTCGAGTTCGGCGAAGAGGTGCAGCGCCTCGGGTGCATCTACATGAGCGTCAAGACCAAGGACAAGATCGAGGCCTCCATGTACAAGGGCCTCAACTCGGTCATGAGACGCATTTGATCGGCCAAAAACAAATCGAGTCGCCGGCGACCGGGCCCGCGCGCGTGCGCGGGCGGGCGCAGTGCCGGGCGCGTCTAAGCCGCCCGCGCCGGCCGCATTTCTTCGTGGCATAGCTATAAGCCGTTGTCGCCGTAATATCTCTACGGTGATTTTTCTGATACGCGCGGTCAGCGACGCACTGGACGGACGGGCCGACTACTACGATGTGCGCATCCTGCACGTCACGACGACGAGCATCGAGATGAAGAACGGCGGAGTGACGAGGGCCGTCGCCGGGACCGAGTCGGGGGCCTGCGTCCGGGTGCTGTTCCGCGGCGCCTGGGGATTTGCGAGCGCTCCCGAATCGGGGAAGGCGGCGCTCGGGGAAGCGGCCGACCGCGCGGCACGGATCGCGAAGGGCATCAGCGAGACCGTGGGGGAGAAGTCGGAACTGGCGGACGTGGAGCCCGCCGTCGACGACGTGACCGTGCCCATGAAGAAAAATTTTATGGACGTGCCGATCGGCGAAAAGGTCGACCTGATCAGGGCCGCGCACGACATGATCAAAAAGTACGAGTTCGTCACGAACGATCTGATCACCTATAAGGATACGTATACGGTCGGGGAGCTTTACTCTTCCGAGGGCGCATCCGTCATTACCCGTATGCCGCGGGTGTTCTGGCAGCTCGAGCTGGCCGGGCGCAAGGACGGCCAGGCGCAGTCGGTCCGCCGGCGGATCGGCCGGACCTCCGGCCTGGAGGCGCTGGATGACGACGCGCCGCTAAAGATGGCGGACAGCGCTGTCGCTTCGCTCATCGCCCTCCTGAACGGCAAGTCGCCGCCTTCCGGGCCGATGCCCGTGATCGCGGACCCTGACCTCGCCGGCGTCTTCGCCCACGAGGCGGTCGGCCATGCGGCGGAGGCCGACCTGGTCGCGACCGGCAACTCCTGCTTCGCGGGCCGGATCGGCGAGCAGATCGGCAGCGACATGGTCACCATCCGGGACGACGCCACCCTGCCGGGGATGAACGGCAGCATGGTCTACGACGACGAGGGCGTGAAGGCGGGCAACAAGGTGCTCATCCGGAACGGGATACTCAACGACTTCATCCAGAGCCGCGAGACCGCGGCGAAGCTCGGCATGGCCCCCAACGGCGGGGCGAGGGCCGAGTCCTATCACGGGCGCCCGCTGGTGCGCATGAGCAACACGCTCTTCGAGGCGGGTGACCGCGACTTCAAGGAGATGATCGAGGGCGTCAGGCTCGGCGTGTACGCGAAGGGCACCCGCGGCGGGCAGGTGAATACTGCGCAGGGCTTTTTCCAGTTCAACGCGCAGGAGTCCTACCTGATCGAGAACGGCGAGATCACGAAGCCGCTGCGCGACGTCTCGCTCTCCGGGCGGACGCTGGACATCCTGAAGCTGATCGACGCCGTGGGAGCGGACGCGGACACGGCCGGCGTGGGCATTTGCGGCAAGGGCCAGCAGGTGCCCGTGGGCCAGGGGGGCCCGCACATACGCATATCCCGGTGCGTCGTGGGAGGACGATAATATGAAGGAAGAGCTATTGCGCGTGGCCGCCCGCGTGGTGGACACGGCGGCATCGATGGACATCTGCTGCGAGGCCTTCGTCCAGAAGAAGCGTCACACTTCGATCATCATCGAGTCCGGCAAGGTCACCTTCGGTTCCATGGACGGCGACTACGGCATCGGCATCCGGGTGATCAACGGCCGCAACACCGGCTACGCGTACTGCGACGAGCGTTCGATCGAGTTCGGGCTGAAGCAGGCGCTTTCCGTGGCCCGGCTCAGCGCCCCGGGCTGCTACGGGTTCCAGGACGACCGGAACTACGCAGGCACCCGGTCGATCTACGACAACAGGGTCGCGACCCTGGTCACGGAAGACGGCATAGACCTGGCCCGGGACATCATCGAGGGCGCGTGCTACGACCCGCGGGTCACGCCGTCCCGCGGCGGCCTGTCGTTCGGGACGCTGGCCTATGCGGTGGCCAACAGCAACGGCGTCTCCGTCTATGACGAGGGCACGTTCCTCAGCGGGTCGGTCATGACAGTGCTCAAAGAAGACGGCGTCATGGTGAACGGCGACGACTCGCAGGTGTCGCGCAGCCGGGACTTCAGCTTCGAGGAGATCGGCCGGAAGGCCACGGAGAAGGCGATCGGGCAGCTCGGGCAGCAGGGCATCGAGACGGCGACGATGGACGTCATCCTGCGGCCCGACGCGGCTTTCGACATCCTCTCGAACACCGTCCTGCCGTCCTTAAACGGCGACGCCGTCCGTAAGGGCGATTCGGTGTACGTGGATAAAATGGGCAAGCCCGTGGCGGCCGGCGGCATCACCATCGTGGACGACGCCCGGCACCCGAAAGGCCTGAACACGTTCGCCACCGACGAAGAGGGCTATCCCAGCCGACGCACAGTGCTGGCCGACAACGGCGTCCTGACCGGGCTGCTCTACGACACGTATGCGGCCATCGAGGCCGGCGCGAAGCCGACCGGCAACGCCATGCACGGGGATCGCATGGAAACCGGTACCACCTACAAGGTGTCGCCCTCGACCTGCGCCCGTAACTTCATCCTCGAGGGTGAGACGATGCCGGAAGAGGAGATGATCCGCGGCGTGAGGAACGGCATCCTCGTCGACAACGTGCTCGGGGCCCACACCGCCAACAAAATTAGCGGCGACTTCTCCGTGGCCATCTATGCCGGCCACGCGATCCGGGATGGCGAGATCGCCTTCCCGCTCAAGGGCGGCATGATCGGCGGCAACATGCCCGCCATGCTCCTGCAGGCGGCCCTTGCGGACGACTACCGGCTGGTCGAGTCCGGGTTTTCCCCGGCTTCCGGCTACATCCCCAGCATCAAGTTCTCCGGTGTGCGGGTCTCAGGTGGATGAGCGCCGCCCCGGCCCCCGGGACAACGTAGCGGCGCATCGGGCACGATTTCTTGCCGGGAGGCGGCAGGCAAGGGGCGTTCAATGAGAGTTCCCGGGCCGGTCACTCATGCGCGCGCGAGGCCGCCCGGCCGCCGCCCTGGATACTCCAGGACCTGTCAGGGACGACTATAGATATGCCCGGTGATATAAACCATAAATGAACTGTGTTCTCTGCGCCCTGCAGCATGCTACGCACGCTCTGCAGCATGCTACGCACGCTCTGCAGCATGCTACGCATGCTCCTCTGCAATCTCCGGGGCCTTTTACTGTTCCTTGCTTTCAACTGCCCGGAGTAGCAATTAAAGTAATCAATAAATATATTTCTATTGCCATGTAAACATATTAATATATACCAATCATATAATATATCGTGGATTGTCCGATGCGCGCTCTCTATAGCCTTATTGCCGTTGCCTTTCTGGCCTTCATATTATTCAGCGCATCCGCGTCGGCCGCCGGTACCGGCGTGAAGGTGTATGCCCCGTCAGAATCTTCGGTCACGGGTGACGTCCTGCCGCTATCCTACAACGGCTCGTTTATCGTGATGAACGACGGGCTGCTGGACGCCGTCTACGTCATCCGCGTGGCTGTCGACGACCCCCTGGTGATCACGTGGGTCAACGTCTCGCCGTCAGGCTTTACGCTGGCCCCCGGCGAGACACGTGTCGTATCGTTCAGCCTGAACGTCGGCTATGATCAGGCCATTCCCGGCACGTACCATATCAACTTCATGCCCGCCCGTCTGCCGCCGGCCGTGGAGCCTTACCTGGATACCTTCGCCAATTATGTCTCGTACGTGGACAGCTACAACTTCACGGTCGAGATACCGGCAAGCCTGGAGGAGTCCTTTGCCTACAACGAGCAGCGGCCGGTGGTCTTCGGCGACGAAAACGGCCGGCTCAATCTCGTGCAGTACGCGCAGCCGGCGGGCAGCGGCCGTTCCCTGGTACAGATCGACCGGGCCGTCAGGGTCAACGTGCCGTCTGGCGTTCCCGTCAACCAGCCAGTCAATATCTCGCTCTCGGTGTTCGGCGACCTGAGCAGCCGGGGCATCGAGCTGATGGCCATCGACCCGGACGGCGTCTTCTATCCGGTCACCGGCGGCAATTTCACCTTCGGCCGGATGGGCCGCTGGGGCGTGATCGCCCTGATCGGCGACGAGGTCCTGCTGGGCAGGCCCGTGGACGTCACGGCGGGCGGCATCCAGCTCGTGATGCCGGGGATCGGCACCATCCTGGCCGCCATAGCGCTGATACTCCTGCTGGCCGTCGTGCCCATCTGGCTTTCCGGCCGGGGCGTGGCAAGGGAAGACCCATATGACGATATTGCCTATAAGGCCTACGTCATCAGGAAATACATTAACCAGTTCGACCGCCCCAGGCTGCTGCGGGCCGTCAGCCAGCTCCGGCAGGAATACGACGGCCTCGTCGCCAGCAAGGTCCGCGGCCGCCGCGCGAACGCGCGTGCCGCGCTGGAAGAGCTCGAGACCCTGACCCGCCTCGAGATGCTCCCCGAAGGACGCGATGTCACCGGCGAGGAACAAGAGGCCAGCGGGCCTGTATCTTGAATTGTTGATGTATCTTTATTGCTACGGGGTCTCGCGTGAAGGAACGCAAACGTGGTTGAAGGCAACAGAGAGTCGGCGGATGACCGGGGTCCTTGTCAGGTACAAGATAATGAAAATCGGATGGTCGTCATGCTATGCGTGAAGGAACGGCAGCACAGTAAAAGGCCGCAAAGACCGCAGAGGAGCGTGCATGGCACGCTGCAGAGCGCAGAGAACTCGTATATGAAAATGGGTATTTTCATGTATAGGCTGATGAAAATACGGCCTTATCGATGCAATGCGACCACTGTCACGCTCGCCAAGGGCGCCAGGTAGCCAAGGGCGCCAAGGACTAAAAATCGCTATATACTAAAAAACATCTTGGCGCTCTTAGCCCCATGGCGCTCTTGGCGGGCGTGACAGTGGTCGCATAGCTTATACAAGGACTATTTTCATGGAAAGCAGTTATTATTTAGATTTCCACATGCAGTGTCTAAAAGGGGAACTGCGATCTCAGCGCTCCTCTGCGCTCTCTGCGGCCTTTAACCATTTCCTGCATTTTTTACGACCCCTATCTACTATAGATATCCTATTCATTTTTCTATCTTCTTCAGGATGCCTTCGGCGGCTTCGATGCCGGTCGCCGCTGCCGGGACAATCCCGCGCGTCAGCCCGGCCCCGTCACCGGCGACGAACAGGTTGTCGACGACGGCGGTCTCGAAGTGCTCGCGGGTCTCGGGGCGTATGGCGGCGAACTTGATCTCCGGGGCGTAGAGCAGGGTGGCGTCCGACGCGACGCCCGGGACTACGCGGTCGAGCATGTCCAGGCCCTCGATGATGTCCACGACGACCCGATGAGGCATCGCCATGGAGATGTCGCCGGGCGTGACCGCCTTCAGCGTGGGCTCCACGTAGCTGCGGCGGAGGCGTTCCCAGGTCGACCGCCGGCCGCGGGTCAGGTCGCCCAGCCGCTGCAGGATCGGCCTGCCGCCGCCGATGGTGCGGGCCTGGTGGGCGATCGTCGACCCGTACTCGTTCGTGTTTTCCAGCGGCTCGGTGAGCGCGATCCGGGCCAGGAAGGCGAAGTTGGTGTTTTGCGAGCGGCAGTTGCGCTGGGAGTGGCCGTTCGCCCCCACGCCCGACTCGTACGTGTCCTGCACCACAAAGCCATAGGGGCAGGTGCAGAAGGTCCTCACTAAATCGTCGTGCGTGGGCGTGTACATGCGGAACTTCGGGTCCCAGTTGGTCCGGACCGCCTCCTCGTAGACCACTGCCGGCACCTCGACGCGCACCCCGACGTCGATGGGCATGTACCGGATCGGGACGCCGTAATGCTGCATCTGCTCGCCCAGCCAGGTGCTCGCGGACCGGCCCGGGGCCAGCAGCACGTAGTCGGCCTTGATCCGCTTTCCGTCAGCGATCACGCCCGTAGCCCGGCCGTTCTCCACGATCACACTCTCCACGCGGGTGTTGAGCCGGAACTTCACGCCCCTCGCCTTGAGGTCGCGCTCCATGGAGCCGATCACCCGGGGCAGCATGTCGCTGCCGATGTGCTTCTGGCGGATGGGGATGAACTCGATGCCGTTCGCCGCCGCGCGGGTGGCCAGGTCCGAGCCTCCGACGTGCGGGTCTTCCGGCGGGGCGCCGTGCCCGACGAAGTAGCGGTCGACCTCATCGATCAGCTCGTCGGCCCGCTGCGGGCTGACGAACTCCGCCCAGTCTCCGCCGATCACCGGGCTGAAATTGAGCTTGCCGTCCGACATGCCGCCGGCCCCGCCCACGCCGGCCGTGACGTGGCAGACGTTGCAGTAGATGCATTCTTTGCCTTTGATGACCTGGCAGCTTCGCTGGCTGATGTCCCTGCCGCGCTCGATGATGGTGACGTCGAGGCTGCCGGCGAGCTTGTGCGCGGCCATCAGCCCGGCCGGGCCCGCCCCCACGATGATTGCCTTCTTCATCTTTCACACTCCCCAGCAAGATCAGGGCATCCGCTCGTTTTACTATCCGAACGGCCCGGGAAAATCAATGCTAATAGAAAGTCCGGCACAGGGTTATAAATAATTTCTCGCGGTATTTCTTTGAGATCGGCGGCACGGGCGGCAGGTGCTTCAGATAGATGTACGTGCGCTTCCTGCAGGAGGCCGCAAAGATCGCCGGGGACAGGAAGCGGGGGAACGCGTCTGTACAGATCGACCGGTCGGGGCGGATGTTCTCGGAGATCGGCCAGATGTTTATAAATTTTGAGGATAAAACCCGGGTAAGCGGGCGTATAGCGAAGGCCTCAGAAATTTTCCGCCGTATTTCGGATACCGAAGAACAGGCTTTCCGATCGATCGCGTAGAATAACCATTAATATACTCCGGCAGTGATAGCGGCTTAATTGTTGTATATGTGAAGCGACTCCTGTCACGCTCGCCATGGGCGCCAGGTAGCCAGGAGCGCCAAGAATTTTTTAGGTTAGGACATTGCCCCATGATCTGAAAAACGTTGGCGCTCCTGGCTACCTGGCGCCCTTGGCGCTCGTGACCGTAGTCGCATTGCCAATGCAATAATTGCGATGTATATCATGACCAGGTATTAGGTATCTTAGTATCGATAAGTTCATCCCGCCGGCCACGTATCTTATAGCCATGGATCGCAGGCGGCTACTGCTCTCGTTGCTGTTGCTGTGGTTCATGGGCATCGTGGTCATATTTTTCTTCTTCGGCAACCGGAGCGCTGCCGTATTCGCTTTCGCGTATACAATTATCTATGGCGGCATCTGTTACCGGTACAGAGATTGTATCCGGTCTCTGCTAAATGGCATACGTCTACCCGTCGTTATCAAATTTTTCGGCATCGCCTTCCTCGTTGCGGCAGCCGAGGAAGTCTTCTGCTATCTCACCGGCAACCGCATCGCGCTGCCGGTATTGTGGGCCGATATCCTGTTCTGCGGCCTGGCCTGGTTCGGCTGGTTCGGGGCGTGGTACTTCTTCCTTTCGAAGAAATACCGTTATAGTGCGACAGAAGCGTTGCTGCTGGCAGGTATGGCAGGTATTCTCTACGAAGGCATCGGCCCTGTCCTGGCGAATCCTGTCGCCGTCCTGCCTGTCCTAGTCATCGCCCCGTTCATTTTCCTGGTCTATGCGGCGATCTTCGTGGTGCCCATGCAGCTGATCAGCTTTACCGGGACGAAGGAGGGCCTCTGGAAATATCCGGTAAGCATCGTGCTGCCGTACCTCGCTTCCCTCCCGATCGTCCTGGTATTGTTCCTGTTTTTCACCTTCGCGGAGGTGCCCCTGTATTGAGTCTGCGGTCGCTGTTCCCGCCATGGCTCGCGCTGCTGCTCGTGTCCCCGGCCATCGGCGAAGTGCTCTCCGGCTCCTCGCCCCCGCCTGAGCTGCTCAACCCGGTCGCGCTTGCGTTTTTAATCGGCCTGTACGGCTGCGGCGCCCTGCTAGTCCGGGAGCTGACGGTACGATGGCACAGGGGGTGGCCGACGATCCTGGCCCTGGGCGCGGCTTATGGTATTATCGAGGAGGCGCTGATGACGAAGAGCTTCTTCGACCCGGGCTGGATGGACGTGGGCCTGCTGGGCAGCTACGGGCGGTGGCTGGGCGTGAACTGGATATGGTCGCTGGAGCTGACGCTATTCCACATGGTCTTCAGCATCGCGATCGCGATACTGCTGGTGCAGCTTGCCTATCCTGGCCGGAGCGGCCGGCCATGGGTAGGCCGCAGGGGCCTGATAGCGTCGGCCGTGGTGCTCGTGTTCGTCGTCGTCTTCGGCTACCTGTTCCTGACGCCGTACCGGCCGGACATGGTCCTGTATTCCCTGGCCGTTATCGTTACCGCGGTCATCGTCCTGATAGCCAGACAGCTGCCAGCCACATTCGTTGTGAGATTCCGGGGCGGAATCATGAAGGCACGATGGCTGACCCCGGCGGGCTTCCTCTGGACGTTCTCGCTCTTCTTCATCGTGTGGGTGCTGCCACAGACCGGCATCCCGTCGTATGCCGTCTTCTTGATCCTGCTGGCACTGGGCCTTGCGGGCATATTTGCGCTGGCCCGGCTGTACGGGAAAGGCATGCAGTTCACGGACGTCCATAAGCTCGCCCTCGCTTCCGGGGCCCTCGGGTTCTTCATCCTGCTGTCGCTGGTGCTTGAGATCGGGGGCGCCAGGGGCATGGGGCTGGCAGGTGGCATTGCCGCTGTCCTGCTTATCCTGCTCTGGCGATCGTTAAGGTCGCGGGCAGGCAACAGAATTATTATCGACCGGACACATACCTCTTAATTATCAGGGCGGATCACTTTGGTAAAACTATGGCAGATTCTGGTGCTGGTCGCGCTGACGGCAGCGGTCAGCGGGTGCTGTTCGGTGTGCAACTTCAGCACGGGCTTTAACACGGGCTTTGATAAGTCGACCTTTACGCTTTCCAGCTACGAGTACGAGGTCAAAGAAATGACGCTGGGCAGCGATAGCAAGCTATCGTATACAGTGACGGCGAATGGCGGTTCAGTCGACATTTACCTCCTGGACGAGGCGAACTACGAAGACTACGCCGACAATGGCATGGACTGGGATACCGATTACTACGATGAAGCGAACCCCTCTGTTTCCGGGACGTTCTCTCCCGGGAAAGCGGGTACCTATTACTTCGTGGTCGAGAACCTAGGTGACGAGGACGTGCAGGTAACGTGGGATATCAGCTGGTAAGGCTTATTAAGATCGGCTTCCCGTGGCCTCTGTGATTTCCACGGGAAGCCGATGTGATTTCCACGAGCTATAAGAAACCTCAGAAGCTTCTAATCCACTCCCAACGCTTTTGTGTAGACAGCCGAAACATCCTGATATGCAGCACCCCGGCCAGCCTCCCGGAGAACAGCCATTCTGGAGCGTGCCCTTGCCGGGACTGTACCGGCGCCTGACGACGGGCACGGACGGGCTGTCAGAAGATGCGGCCCGCAGGTTGCTCGCGCAGTACGGCCCGAACCAGCTACGGCCGAAGCGGCATGTCGACGCGGCCACGCTGTTCATCAAGCAGTTCACCAGCCCGATCATCCTCATTCTACTGTTTGCCGCCGTCCTCTCATCCTTTCTCGGCGACCCGACCGATGCAGTCATCATCATGGTCATCGTGCTCTTCAGCGGCGTCCTGGGATTCTGGCAGGAGTACGAGGCGTCCGGCGCGGTCGAAGACCTGATGGCGCTGGTACAGTTGAAAGCGATGGTCCTCCGCGATGGGCATGAGATCGAGATATCCTTCGAGGAAGTAGTGCCCGGGGACATCGTCGTCCTGAACGCCGGGGACGGTGTGCCCGGGGACTGCCGGGTCATCGACTCGAAAGACCTGTACGTGGACGAGGCCGCGCTCACCGGCGAATCGTACCCCTCGGAAAAGGAGCCGGCCGATCTGCCGGTCGATACGCCGCTCGCGAAGCGCACCAACGCGCTGTTCATGGGCACCCACGTCGTGAGCGGCTCAGCAAAGGCACTTGTGGTTCGTACCGGCAGAGCGACTGAGTTCGGCCAGGTTTCCCGGCAGCTCACGTTCAGGCAGCCGGAGACCGAGTTCGAGCATGGCGTACGCCGGTTCGGCTACCTGCTGATGGAGGTCACGATGCTGCTGATCTTCGCCATCTTTGCCATCAACGTGTTCCTGCACCGGCCCGTGCTGGAGTCCTTCATTTTCGCGCTGGCGCTCGCCGTGGGCCTGACGCCCCAGCTGCTGCCGGCCATCATCAGCGTTAACCTGGCCAAAGGCGCCCGGCGCATGGCGGGCAAAAAGGTCATCGTCAAACAGCTCTCCTCCATCGAGAACTTCGGCAGCATGAACGTGCTATGCTCGGATAAGACGGGCACGATCACCGAGGGCACGGTCCGTGTACATTCGGCCGTGGACGTCGATGGCCGTCCGAGCAAGAAGGTGATGCTCTACGCCTACCTCAACAGCTATTTTGAGAAGGGTTTCACAAGCCCCATCGACGAGGCTATCAAATCATACGAAAAAATAGACGTGTCCCGATACCGTATGCTGGACGAGGTACCTTACGATTTCACGCGGAAGCGCTTGAGCATTCTGGTCTCCGACGGGCAGACGAGCACGATCATCACCAAAGGCGCGATGCAGAAAGTGCTCGAAACGTGCGCGATGGCGGAGATGCCCGGCGGCGAACGCGTGCCCATCGGCCGCGCCGCCGCACAGATCGACAGCCTGTACCGCGATCTGAGCAGTAAAGGACTGAGGACGCTGGGACTGGCCTGCAAACCCGTCGATAAAAAGGAAACCATCCTGAAGGAC
The DNA here is from genome assembly GCA_002067315.1 of Methanocella sp. PtaU1.Bin125. Classification (GTDB taxonomy): domain Archaea; phylum Halobacteriota; class Methanocellia; order Methanocellales; family Methanocellaceae; genus Methanocella_A. The sequence continues at coordinate 33,555 of MVRA01000079.1, forward strand.
GACGAGATCGCCATGACGTTCCTCGGTATCATTGTCCTGTACGACCCCCTGAAACCCGGCATCGCGGAAACCGTACAGGATCTCAAGCGGCATGGCGTATCGCTGAAAATCTTCACCGGCGACAACCGGCTGGTGGCAGCCAGTATCAGCCGCCAGCTCGGGCTGCGGGCCGGGATCATCACCGGCCCGGAAATGTACCACATGGGCGACGAAGCGCTCTGGGCCCGGGTCAACGACGTGGATGTCTACGCCGAGGTCGAGCCCAACCAGAAGGAGCGGATCATCCACGTGCTGAAGAGGGCCGGCAACGTGGTCGGTTACCTGGGCGACGGGATCAACGACGCGCCGGCGCTCCACACGGCAGACGTGGGTATTTCGGTGAACAGCGCCGTGGATGTCGCCAAGGCGGCGGCAGCCATCGTGCTGCTGGAGAACGATCTCAACGTGCTGATCGACGGCGTGGAAGAAGGCCGGGTTACCTTCGCCAATACGCTGAAATACGTGTTCATGGCCACCAGCGCCAACTTCGGCAACATGTTCAGTATGGCTGGCGCATCCCTTGTTCTGCCCTTCCTGCCCCTGCTGCCCAAGCAGATATTGCTGACCAACCTGCTCACGGATATGCCGGAGATGACCATCGCAACGGATAGCGTGGACGAAGAGCTCGTCGAAGTGCCCCGGCGCTGGGACATCAGCTTCATCCGCAAGTTCATGATCACGTTCGGGCTCGTCAGCTCGGTGTTCGACTACGCCACGTTCGCCGTCCTGCTCTGGCTGATGCACGCGTCCGTGGACCAGTTCAGGACCGGGTGGTTCGTGGAATCCGTCATCTCGGCCAGCTTCATCGTGCTGGTCATCAGGACCCGCCGGCCGTTCTATCAGAGCAAGCCTGGAAAATATCTCGTCATGGCGACGGCTTTTGTCGGGCTGCTGGTCATACTGCTGCCGTACTCGCCGCTCGCGGGACTGCTGGGCTTCACCCCGCTCCCGCCGTTGTTCCTCGTCGCCCTGGCGCTTATCATGAGCGCATACGTGACGATGGCCGAGGTGGCGAAGGCCTTCTTCTACCGCAGGGTCCGGTATTAAAGCTATTGCTTAAAGGTTTTGATAGAGTAGTTTTCCTGAGAGAACCGTGGCAAACGGGGGCGTGGCAGGCCGGGGTCGTTGAAAGAGAGGCCGCCTGGCCGATTAGTCATGCTCGTGCGGGGCCGCGGGGCCGCTGCCCGGGACCATAGGGCCTTTCCGGGACGACTACAAAGGTAGCCCTCATGCGACGAACGCCTTGTCGTGTCCCGGTGTGGCAGGCTCTACATCAGCCCAGCACGTCCTGCCTGAACTTCTCCCAGCCGATGCGGTCGATGAACACGCCGATGCGTTCCCGCTCTCTGGCGTTGGCCCGGTAGTACTGGATCACCTTTTCGGCCAGCGCTTTCGCGTGCTCGACGTCCAGGTCGGCCGCCAGCTCCTGCCCGATTCGCGGCGTCCGGCCCGCATCCCCGCCGACGATGCACTTGAACCCTCTGGCCGTGCCGAGGAAGCCGAGGTCCTTCAGCCATGACTCCCCGCAGCTGTTGGGGCAGCCGGAGACGCCGATCTTGAACTTCGACGGCGTGGTCAGGCCGTGATAGGCCGCGTCCAGGGCCAGGCCCAGGCCGACGCTGTCCTGTACCCCGCGCTTGCAGAACGTGGTGCCGGGGCAGACTTTTATGCTGCGCACGCACATGCCTACGGCGGCGCCAGGCTTGATGCCGAGGTCGGCCCACGCCTTATCGATGTCCTCCTCCTTGAGGCCGACGATCGCGATGCGCTGCGCGCCGGTGATCTTCAGGGCGGCAGCGTGATATCTCTCCGCGACGTCCGCCAGCTTGCGTAACGTGCCGGGATCGCAGATACCGCCGGCGATATGTGGCGCGATTGCGAACGTCGTTTTGTCCCGCTGGAGGATCGCTCCTTTATCAAGTAAATCTCTGGTAGCCATGTCATCACTCCGCCCGGCCGGTGATCGGCGAGCAATAGCAATATGGCTGAACATTTATATAATTGTTATTAAATAAATATAGCAATGCCCCGGTACAGGGCATTTATACGCCGTGGATCGTCTTCTCGCTGACAATATCCCCGTTCTTGAGCTCGTAAACATAGGTCCTGTTGGTGTTCACGCAATAGTTCACCGATACGCTCACGTTCTCATCCACGGGGATGGTTTTGATCGCCTGTGTCTGCTCCATGGTACTCACCGTTTATTTTTTAAAACGTAAAACCTTGTATACAAAACGAATTATTTAATTGTGGCTATAATATAATGCCGGATTTTCGAGAAAAAGGCGAAATATAAACGGCCTGCGGGCCCATATCGTTCCCGTGCGCGGGCATAGGTGGTTATTGCATATGCATATAATGCACATGGGCAGGCGGTTTCACCGGATCACGGCCGGGTCGATGAACACGTTCAGCGCGCCGACCTCATCCATGCTCCCGTCCGACGGGCAGAAGCCGAGCGTCGCACGTCCGTCCTCTGTGACCTCTCTCAGGTCTTCCTTGCGGCCCCCGAACGCCAGCAGCATCCCGCGGTCGCCTTTCAGCCTGATCGCCACCGAGACGAACGCGCAGGACGGGTCCGCCACGCTGGGATTGGCCTGGCTGAACACGGCCTCGATCTGTCCGCCGGTGCTGGCCTCGAAGACGTCCCGGGCGTCCTGCGGGCTCACGTAGACCATGATGCGGCCCGGCTCGAACGAGGCGCCGTCGTTGACCACGATATAGGGCGTCTTCTTCCAGTCGATGACCTGGCACATCGCCTGGATCTCGAACATCGCCTGCTCGAAGATCAGGCCGCTTTCCGTGCTGCCGTTAAACAGGTAGTCGCGCACGATTGCCCTGAGCTGGTCTTTGTTCACCGCCCGGAGCAGGGTGTAGATGAACTTCATGTCCGTACGCTGGAGGTTCGAATAGTAGATCGTCTCCACGGAATCGTAGATCACCGAGGTGATCATCGCCTCCCGGTCAACGGCCATGACCGTATGGCCGGGCACGGAAAAGATTTTACAGTGCCTGACGCCATCGCTGACCGCGTGCTTGTTGATCAGCGCCTTGATTTCCTCCGCGGTCTGGCCCGGCTTCAGCACTGGGAACAGGCGGCACATGAGCGGCTTAAACGCGTGCACGATGCAGCCGTCGGCGAAAAACGGGCACGACTGGCCGTTGATCTGCAGGTAGAGCCGCGGCGACTTGTTGCCTCCGGCCCGCGCGAAAACGACGCTATACCGCTCGATGAACTGCGGGACCGACATCTTCAGGTGCTCTGCCATACGGAAGATGTCCTCGGTATTCAGCAGAATGAGCCGCTGAGTGCAGCAATGCCCGCATCGCGCACACTCGAACGCTACCTCGTCGCCCACGAACGTTCCCCCCGGGTAATGAGCCTATATCGCCGAAGCCATATAACCCTTCCCGATAATACTGACGGCACAGCGTGCACGCAGGGCAGAAAGGCGATGAACGTATAAAAATGTTTAGATGACGTTACAGCCCGGCCAGCAGCCTGTCGACCTCGGCAGGGTCGAAGCCGATGACCTTCTTATCGCCCGCGATGAGCAGCGGCGTGACGCGTACCTTATGGACCTTGATCATCTCGTCGAGCGCCTGCCGGTCCGCCGTGACGTCCCTGTCCTCGAAGTCTGCGCCTTTCTTTTTGAGGTACTCTTTCAGCTCGTTGCACGCCGGACAGGTCGGTTGTGAAAACACCATCAGCCTGGTCATAATGTCTCTCTCGATTCTAATCGCTCTTACGATAAATTCTTATCGGGCAGGTTTCCGGGCGCGTTCCGGCGATGACCCTGGCGCTGCCCCGGTAACGTATGACTCGCAGCCCGGGACCGGCGGGTCCCCGGCCGCTCCCCCCTTTTATCTGATCACTTGATGGCCTTTGCGTCTCGTGATTTATACGGGACAACGTTTTATGATGGCCCGTGATTTTTTCACATGACGGGCGTTCCCGGCGTGATGAGCCGCACTGCCCGACAAGAGGTGATGAGATGGCTGAGAAAAAGGGCGAGATGACGGTGGAAGAGGCCGGCCGCAAGGGCGGCCACAAGGGCGGAGAGAAGGTGAAGGAGAAGTACGGCCCTGAGTTCTACTCCAAGATCGGCCACAAGGGCGGGCAGAAGGTCAAGGAGCTCATCGAGAAAGGCAAGGAAGAGGAGCGATAATCCGGGCAGTTGCCGGTGTTTCGCCCGCCGGTACCCCGCGCTACCGGCGGG
>MVRA01000080.1 GCA_002067315.1 Methanocella sp. PtaU1.Bin125
GGAGATGGCCCGCATCCTGGGCGTGAACGTGCGGGGCATCGTGCTGAACCGCTACGACATGAAAGGCCAGAAGTATAGTAAAGCGCAGATCGAGGCGCATTTTGGCAGCCCGGTGCTGGCCATGCTGCCCGAGGACGCCAACATGCGCCGGAAGGACCGGGTGCCCGCCGTGATGGCCAGCCCCGGCTCGAAGACCGCGCAGGAGGTCCTGAAGGTCGCCCGGCTTGTCTCCGGGCGCGATGCGGCCCCGGGGCCGGCGCAGCGGCCGTTCGCGGCCCGGCTGATGGAAGCGCTCTTCCGGGCATGACCGGCAGCCCGATCGCAAGCCTTATATTTTCATGTGTCAATATTGCTATATGTCAATATGACGGCTATTTCCAACGCCGAGGCCGCGCTGCTGGGCCTGCTCTGCGAGCGGCCGATGCACGGCTACGAGATCGAGAAGACGATCGAAGACCGGAACATGCGGTACTGGACGGAGGTCTCCTTCTACTCGATCTATCGGCTCCTCCGCAAGCTCGAAGCGCGCGGGCTCGTGCAGAGCGAGCTGAAGCTGTCCCGGAACAACGTGTCGCAGAAGGTCTACGCGATTACGGAGGCCGGCCGTACGGCGGTCGTAGATAAAGTCAAAGAGAATCTTTCCTGTGTCGAGAGGACGATATCGCAGGTAGACGTGTCAGTCGCGAACCTCTGCCTGATCAGCAACGAAGAAGCGGTCGAATGCCTGGGGCGGTATCTCGGCTCCATCGACGAGGCGATCGCCATATATCAAGCGCTGGAAAAATTTTTTATCGAAAATGGGTACCCGGAGACCGACCACGCGCTGGCCCTCCGGCCGCTGGCCCACCTCGAAGCGGAAAAGCGGTGGGCTGCGGGCTTTCTGAAAACGCTGAAGAAGGTGACTTAGCATGTCAGTGAAGAAGAAGTCATTCGCGATCGCCCCTGTCGGGCAGGTAAAACGGGCAAAGTACGGCGTGCAGCTCCGGATCGACGCGCAGTACCGGCCGGCGCTGAAGCACCTGGGCCGCTTCAGCCACGTGATCGTCCTGTGGTGGGCAGAGAAGTTCGACGACGCGCAGTACCGTTCCATCCTGCAGACCCGGCCCTTCTACGCGGAGAAGGTGCTCACCGGCATCTTCGCCACCCGGTCGCCGATCCGGCCCAACCCCGTGGCTTCCACGGTGTGCAAGATCCTGGACGTCGACGAAGAGGAAGGCGTCGTGGTCGTGTCCGACATTGACGCTTACGACGGCACGCCGATCATCGATCTGAAGGGGTATTTCCCGATAGCGGACAAGGTGTGCGACCCCCGGATACCTGACTGGCTGCCCGCAAAGTGGTACGAATGTGTCCCGGACGAGGGCGAAGGGCCCGATCAGTCATCGTGACGATCGGAGTGTGCCGGCCATGAGATGCATCGAGGTCACGGGGGCGCGGATACATAACCTCAAGGACGTGGACGTAAAGGTCCCGAAGGGCAGCCTGGTGGCCGTGACCGGCGTGTCCGGCTCCGGGAAAAGTTCCTTCGCGTTCGACATCCTGTTCGAGGAGGGCCGGCGGCGGTACCTCCAGGCCATCGGCCTCTCCGACTTCCCTGTGCAGGACAGCGGCTTCGATCGCATTGACGGCCTGCCGGCGGTCGTGGCCGTCGAACAGCGGACCGGCCTGTACTCGACGCCCCGTTCCACGGTGGGCACGCGGACAGGCATCTACTACCTGCTCCGGCAACTCTACGTTCTCGAGCGCGGCCGTAAGGGCGACCTGCGGCTGCGGGACCTCTCCTTCAACGAGCCCGCGGGATGGTGCCCGAAATGCAGGGGCCTGGGCTACGCGCAGGAGTTCCACGAGGCGAAGATCGTCCCCGACCCGTCGCGGAACCTGTTTCAGATCTGCGAGGACGGCGCGTTCGGGGGCATCAAGAACCTGACCCCCGGTCTCGCCGACGCCTACGGCTTCGACATAGGGACGCCGTATCGCGACCTGCCCCCGGAGATCAAGAAAACTTTCCTGTACGGCTCCGACCGTAAGGTGCGGGTGGACTGGCGCTCGGAGCGCTTCAGCGGTGTCTTCGAGTCCGAGTTCCCGGGGGTCATACCTCATCTGCACAAGACACTTGCGAAGACGTCCAGCGCCTACCGGATCAACAAGATCGAGAACGAGTTCATGACCCGGGTAAGCTGTCCCGAATGCGGGGGCACCCGGGTCGGCGAGCGCGCCCGGTCCGCGACAATCGGCGGCAGGCACATAGGCGAGCTGGCCGGGATGTCGATGGCCGGACTGGCCGGTTTCCTGGAGCGCTCCGGCACCGAAGACGTCCGGACGGGCGAGGGAAAGGCCCTGTTATCCGAAATTGTGCGAAGGCTGAGACAGTCGGAGACCGCCGGCATCTCCTACCTGAGCCTGAACCGCAGCATGACCACGCTATCGGGCGGCGAGATCCAGCGGCTGAACCTGATGTCCCACCTGAACGCCACGCTCGAGGCGCTCCTCTTCGTCCTCGACGAGCCCTCGCAGGGCATGCACGAGCTGGAGAAGGGCAACCTCGTGTCCATGCTACGAGAGCTTAAGGCCCGGGGCAACACTGTCGTGGTGGTCGAGCACGACCGGGCCATCGTCGGCGCTTGCGACCACGTAATAGACTTCGGTCCCGGCGCGGGGAACAACGGCGGCCGTGTCGTCTACCAGGGCCCGATCGGCGGGCTGTCCTGCGCACGCGACTCTCTGACGGGGCAGTATTTAAGCGGCACCAGGAGCATCCCGCGCAAGAGCCGTGCGACCCGGAGACAGGTGACCGCGACTACCCACTTCCTGGTCCTGCGGGGCGCGACGGCCCACAATCTTCGGGGCGTCGAGGCGAGAATACCGCTGGGCCTGATGGTCGGGGTGGCCGGGGTGTCGGGCAGCGGCAAAAGCTCGCTGGTCAGCGATACGCTGGTTCCCCTGCTGAAGGCGAAGTCGGCGGCGAAAAACGGCGAAGAAGAGGATGACGCCCCGCCCGGCGGCGAGATCGCGGGCAGCCTGGAGGGCCAGGAGAACCTCTCGGGATGCGTGGTGATCACCCAGTCGCCGATCGGCCGGACCCGGACCTCCAACCCCGCCAGCTACATCGGCATATGGGACGACATCCGGCAGCTGTTCGCCCGGCAGGAGACCGCCGCCGGGCGCGGCTACGACGCCGGGCACTTCTCGCTCAACGGGGGCAGCGGCTCGTGCCCGGCGTGCGGCGGCTCCGGCGCGCTCGAGGTACAGCTTTCCTTGACCTCGAAGGTCGGCGTCCGCTGTGAGGAATGCGGCGGCACCGGGTACCGGCCGGAGGTACTCGAGGTCCGGTACGCGGGCAAGAGCATCCGCGAGGCCCTCGACATGACGGTCACCGAGGCGCTGGCGCTGTTCAGGGACCGGCCCCGGATTGCCCGGTACCTTAAGATCCTGGACGAGATGGGCATGGGCTACGTGACGCTGGGGCAGCCGGCCCCGACGCTGAGCGGCGGCGAGGCCCAGCGGATCAAGCTCGCGAAGGCGCTGGGAAAGCTGAAGCGGGGCCGGACCCTCTACGTGCTGGATGAGCCGACCTCGGGATTGCACGACCACGACGTCGAGCGGCTGCTTGCCATCCTCGACCGGCTCGTCGGAGCGGGCAACACGGTCCTGGTCATCGAGCATAACGTGGACGTGCTGTCATACGCCGACTACCTGATCGAGCTCGGCCCCGGCGGCGGGCCGGAGGGCGGCGAGATCATCGCGTCGGGCCCGCCAGAGGAGATAAAGGCGAACCCCCGGTCGAAGATCGGGCCGTACCTGTACGCGTGAGCGTCTGACTCTCGCCGGGCGCTCGCGCGCGCATTACGGCCGGTAAAAATAATGGCCGTGGCCGGCCACAGTTGTTAAACTAGTGCTTGATCGCTGGCGCCGCCTTCACCTTTTCGGCCGGTTTCGCCTTGAGCCCGGCGATGTAATCGTACAGGAACGCCGCCGCCACCGCACCGAGCACCGGCCCGGCCACGTAGATGGGGAACTGCCACCACAGGTTGCTTCCCCCGAACAGCGTCTCGAGAAGGTAGGGACCGAAGGTGCGGGCCGGGTTCAGCGAGGCGCCGGTCACGTTGCCGGTCGCCGTGATCGCCATGGCCACCGTCAGGCCGATGATCAGCCCGGCAAAGCCCTGCGGCGACCGCCTGTCCACGGCCGTGCCCATGATCGCCAGCACGAGCATGAACGTCGCGATCGCCTCGCAGAGGATCGCCTGCCAGTAGGTCACCCCGGCGAACATCGCCGTCGCGCCCAGGCCGACATCGACCGCGCGCGTGCCCCAGATAGCCACGACCGCCGCGGAACCGAGAGACGCGCCGATGAGCTGCGCCACGATATAGGCCAGCGTGTCCACGGCCGGCAGCCGTCCGGTCGCCCACATGGCGATGCTGACCGCCGGGTTGATGTGAGTCCCCGATATGTGGCCGAAGACGTAGGCCATGATCGTGATGGCAAGGCCGAACGCCAGGCCGATCGCAAGCCAGGCCTCGATGCCCAGGCCGGCGCTGAACTCATTCCCGGGCGTCGAGCCCTGCAGTATAAGGAATGCAGTCACAACCGCCCCCGTACCGAGGAAGACCAGCACGAAAGTGCCGATCAGCTCTGCTATTAAACGTTTAGTAAGATTTATTTCCGCCATAAGAACCACTTACTTCTCATGCAGGGTAACAGTCCGTAAGATTACGGTCCCCCCGCGATCATATACTTCCTGCTTAATGATATCTGTAACTGTCCGATTACCTCCGGCATGCAAATAACAGGTTAAACCGTACGGTCAATCCCCGGCCGCAATGCGATGGCTGTATGGGTGCTCGCTCGCGCACGCGTGCCCGGGCAGACCAGGACTTTAGACAGATAATATCCGTGGCTATTTCCTACATGGCCATAATCCTCTCATTAGCCTGCCTCCGGCTCCCCGGCGGGAAAATTTTCGCGGAGCATGCAACAGGTTTAAAAGCCCTGCGCCTGATCTTTTTCTTGTGATACGCGTCGGCACCTCCGGCTGGTCATACGACGACTGGGTCGGGGCCTTCTACCCGCCCGGCCTCCAGAAGGGCGAGTGGCTGGGCTATTATGCGAAATTCTTCCGCACGACGGAGATCAACAGCACCTACTACACGTTCCCGGCGTCCCATGTCGTGCAGGAATGGATCCGGAAAGCCGCCGCGTTCCCGGGCTTCGAGTACTCGCTGAAGGTCCCCAAAAAGGTCACCCACGATTCCCTGCTCACCGACGTCCAGACCGCGCTGGACTTCGAGGCGAAGGTGCTGGCGCCCATGAAATCGGCAGGCGTGCTCGGCGCGGTGCTTGTCCAGCTCTCCCCGGTGCTCGTCAACCCGGACCACCTGGACCGTCTCGCCACCTTCCTCGGCGCCCTCGATACGAAAGCGTACGAGTACGCGGTCGAGCTCCGGCACCGCTCGTGGATCCGGGAGTACGGGCTGGACCGGGAGGCCAAAGCGCTGTTCCAGAGACACGACGTCGCGCTGTGCGCGGTGGACGGCCCCTCGATGCCCCCGCTCTTCACCTGCACTGCACGTCACGCCTACGTCCGCCTGCACGGGCGGAACCGCGACGTCTGGTTCGGGAAGGATAAAAACCTCGACGGCCGGATGAACCGGTACGACTACGTCTACACCCGGGAAGAGCTGGAGCCCTGGCGGGCGAAAGTCGAGTCCGTTGCGGGGACCATCCGCGTCTACTTCAACAACCACCCGCGTGCGAACGCCGTCCGCAACGCGAAGCTGTTCGAGTTCATGCTGGGTCTGGCCCCCGAGCCCGGCCTGCCGCCCGTGCCGCGACAGACGGGGCTGTCCGGGTTCTTCGAGTAACGGATGCCTAAGAGGTTTTTGCCGTCCCGTCGATATCACAAAGGGCACAGAAAGCTCGGCATATGAAAAATGGGTATTTTCATGTTAAGGCTAATGAAAATTTAGCCTTGTCCATGCAATCCGACTCCTGTCACGCTCGCCAAGAGCGCCATGGGGCCAAGAGCGCGAAGCGTTTCTATTAATGACGATATATGTCTTTTCTAACCATCCCTTGGCGCTCTTGGCGAGCGTGACAGGAGTCGCATAGCCTATACAAGGAAAATTTTCATTGAACTCGGATGATGATCATCAATCGGCATTTTCATGTGTCTGGTGACGAACATCTGGATATTCAACGGCCGCAGGAGTCTGGAGCAAGGAGGCTAAAGAGGACGATTTTAAAATGTTCCCCGGGCTCTTTAGCTCCTTAAGCTCCAGATTTTCCGTTCGTCTCCCTGGCCTCCTTTTCTCTCCGGTACGCCGCGGGCGCGGTGAAGCGCAGGAGGACCAGGCTCAGCTCGTAGAAGACGATCAGCGGCACGCCGACCATCACCTGGGTGATGACGTCGGGGCTGGTCACCAGCGCGGCGACGATCAGGATGACCACCCACATATGCCGCCTGTACTTCCTGAAGAGCGCGACGGGCACGATGCCGGACCGGGCCAGCGCGGTCATGACCAGCGGGAGCTCGAATACCAGCCCGAAGACCAGCGTGGTCAGCATGGCGAAGTTGATGAACTCCGAGACGCGCCAGCTGTTCGCCACGCCGGCGGCCAGCGAGCTTTCCATCAGGTACTTGAACACGAACGGCAGCATGAGCGCGTACGAGTAGGCGCAGCCGACGGCGAACAGCGCGAGCGCGATGGCCGCGACCAGCAGGATGCTCCCGCCTCCGATGCGGATGCGCTGGCCGATCTGCCTGCCCGCGAGGAACCGGTAGGCGTAGAAGAAGACGATGGGCAGCGCGGCGATGACCCCGACGGCGACGGACATCTTCAGCTCCAGCATCATCAGCTCGAGCGGCGACGTCTGGACGAGCTGCCAGATCTCAGTACCGTCCACGTACTGCTGCGGCAGCAGGTCGAAGGTCATCCGCTTGATCACGTCGCCGGTGAACGGGAAGACGACGACCGAGACGGCGAGCACGTAGAGCCCGAGGTAGAGGATGTACTTCCTGAACCGGGCGATGAGCGCCCCGATGTCCTGCAGCGTCGGCACGGTGATCGTTCTCCTGTAACAGGCCTGAAAATAAATACTTAGGGGTGGTTGCTGTCGAGAAGCTCCTCGTAGACCTGCTTTGTCTGTGCCGCGATCAGCTTCCAGTCGAACTCTTCCTCCGCTATCCGCCGGCTGGCCGCCCCCATGCGCGACCGCATGTCCGCGTCCGACAGCACCGCGTTGATCTTCTCTGCCAGCGCCTTCGGGTTGCGCATCGGGACCACGAAGCCGTTGACCCCGTCCCGGACCATCTCCCGGTCGCCGCCGGCGTCGGTGCAGACGACCGGCTTCCCGGACGACATGGCCTCCAGCACGGCGATGGGCAGCACCTCCCACACCGAGGGCAGCACGAACAGGTCGCACGTCCCGTAGGCCTCTTTCAGCATCTCTTCGCTCATGTAGCCGGAAAAGATCACGCTCTTCTCGAGGCGCATGGACGCGACCTTCGACTTGAGCCCTTCCAGCAGGCTCCCCCGGCCGACGAGGAACAGCTTCGCCTCCGGGTGCGCCTTCAGGACGAGCGGCATGGCGTCGATCAGGTACGGTATGCCCTTCTGGGTGATCATCCGCCCGACGAACATCAGCATGGGCGCGTCGCCGATGCCGTACTGCGTCCGCACGTTCCTGGCCGCGGAGGGCCGGAACTCGCTGACATCGATGCCGTTGTGGACCGGTATGATTTTGCCTGCGTCAATGCGATATTTAGCGATGTCGCCCCTCACCCACTTCGATACGGCGATGATGCGGTCCGCCATCGCGAAGGGCCACCGGCCGATCAGCCAGTCGTACGTCAGTCCGCCGATCGTGACGGGCAGCGAGATGCCCACCGGCCGGGCGTTGTGGATCGTCATCATGAACGGCTTTTTCCGCAGCCTGCAGTACAGTGCCGTCGCGTTAAAGCTGACGAAGTAGCGGTTCTGGAGGTGAATGATATCGAAGCGGTACTGCTCGTCCAGCCGCTTCAAATGGCGAATGAAGCCCGGGGCCAGGATCAGGGGCGGCGGATAGAAGCCGGGCACCTTGATCTCGAGACAGGGTACGCGGTGTACCCTGACGCCGTCGATCTCCTCGTAGGGAGGCGTCCCTTTGAGCCTCGCCGTGATGATCGTGACCTCCACGCCCTGCCTGACCAGTTCCCGGGAGAGCTCGTACATGTGCTTCTCCACGCCCCCCGAGAAGGGGTGGAAGAGAGCGTTCACGAGGCATATTCGCATGGAGTTAACTACGGGCGTGATGGTTTAAAAATTTATGGAAACACTTATGCCATAAAGGCAACCGAGGGCACGAAGGGCAGAGCACGGCGCGGAATCGACGGGTCACGCTCTCCCTGCCCTTTATGAGCCTGCGGCCGCCGTCTTTTCAAAAACTTTAATTTCCCGTACTTTCAAATGATCGGGTATCATGTACGCTGGCCCCGCGGAAGGACGGCTCGAGCTGAGCACTGTGATCACCCCTGCGGTAGAAGCGGCCTTCGAAGAGGCGATGAGGGCGATGCATGCCGGGGATATCGAGCGTATGTACGTGAGGGGCCTGCTCGACCGGGCGCGCCGCGGCGAGCTTTTTATCCTGGCGCTGTACCGCAACGCTGACGTCGCGGGCGCCGTCTGCTGCCGCTCGGTGGACGGCGAGGCAGAGCTGGTCTTCGGCTTCCTGAGGCCGCCCTGCGCCGGCCTGGAGCGGGCATTCCTGGAGATGATCGTCGCAGCGCTCGCGCGGCAGGGAACCGGCGTCGTGCGCTCCGGGTTCACCTGGCCCGGCGCCGGCGGATTCGCCGCCGCCGCGGCTGACATGGGCTTCGACGCTGTCCGGCGGATCAGCATGGCGCTGGACGTCGCCGGCAGCGGGCTGTTTTTTCCCGGCTCCTCGCCGGGGGTGAGCGTGCGGCCCTGGAGCCAGGCCTGCTTCGAGGACACCTGCCGGATCATGTACGAGGAGTCCGAGCCCTCCGACCGCAGGGTGTACCCGCTCTTCGCGACGCCGGAAGGCACCAGGGCGCTGCTGTCCAGCATCGTGCAGGACCGGCACGGCACCTTCCTCCCCGGGCTGTCGGCCGTCTGCGAGGTCGACGGCCGGGTCGCCGGGGTCCTGCTATCCGCGCTGCTGGCCGACGGGAGCGTGCTGGTGCTCGACATCGCCGTACGCAAGGCATACCGCAGGAAGGGCGTCGCCTCCCGGATGATCGAGCACCTGATCAGCCGATGCGCGGCCGCGGGCAAGAAGCAGATCGTGCTGGCGGTGACCGCCACGAACGACGCGGCCATCGGGCTCTATAAAAAAATGGGCTTCCGGCAGATAGCCACCTTCGACCAGCACGTCCTGATCATCGGTCCGGCCCGGTCAGGCGTCTGATCGAAGACCTCCGGGCTGTCCGCCCGCCCGCGCGCGTGCGATCATGCCCGGCATGCGACGATTTTCCCGCCCCGGTCATCCGCCGGCTACTCGCCGGGCCGGTACAGGCTGTCCATGATCTCCCGGATGCGCGCCGCCGTCTTCGGCCCGACCTTGTCGACGGCCTGCAGTTCCTCTGCCGAGGCTTCGGCGATGCTCTTCACGCTGCCGAAGTGGCCCAGCAGGTTCCGCGCGATCACCGGCCCGACTTCAGATATCGCTGACACGAGGTACTCCTGCCGTTCCGCCAGCGTCTGTGACGACTTGCGGGCGTGCGGGCTCACGGTGCGCTTGCGGTCGAGCTGCTCGCGCCGGGCGACGGTGAAAATATAGGACGCCGTCTCCTCCGCGCCGGCGGTGAATAGGACGGGGATGCCGTAGTCCACCATGATCGACGCGATGATGCCCTGGATGGCCTCCGGGCTGATGCGGCGCTTCGTATACAGGCCCTCGCCCTCGATGACGAGCACGGGCCGCAGGTACTCCCGCTTCATGGCGATGATCTGCTCGAACAGCCCCCGCGAGGGGTCGAATAAAGTATTTAGAAAGTCGTCAGCGGTCTTCCGCTCCACGCAGACCCGGTCGGACAGCACGTAATCGCCCACGGGGAGGGCCTGGAAGTCCATCTTTACGTTCTTCGCCTCCAGCGCCTTCACCACGGCCGACCGCATCTCCCGGCTGTCCACGTAGATCTCGATCTGTTCCGGCACTTCCTCGAACGTCTCCAGGCTCGCCTGTCCCGCCGGGGCCTTCGCAGGGTCCAGGCTCGCGAAGTCGCTGCCCCCCGTCATCGCGCCCTCGCCGTCCGCGCCGGTCTCAGGCAGCTGCTGCTGCGGGGCTGCAGTGCCGTTGCCGTCGTTTAACACGTCCATCATCGCCTGGCCGTCCTTCATATGCTGCATGGTCTTGTACATCCTTTTTTCTTTGCTCTGGCTGACCCGGTAGGCGCCCTCGTCCCGCGTGCCCTTCGACATGAGCACGACCACGCGGCCGACCGTGTTGCGGCCCGTCCGGCCCCGCCGCTGGATGCTGCGGATCTCCGACGGCACCGGCTCGTAGAACAGCACCATGTCCGTCGATGGGATATCCAGCCCTTCCTCGGCGACGGAAGTGGCGATCAGCGCGTTGTACTCCCCGGCCCGGAACTTATCTAAAATTTCCACCTGCTTCTTCTGGCTGAGCCCCTTATCGTTCAGCTTCGAGGCCTGCCCGACGAACCGGACCGGCCGCACGCCCTCGACCTCGGCCAGCGCCCGTGCGACCACCTCGGCCGTGTCCCGGTAATTCGTGAAGACGATCACCTTCGACGCGGGATTGGCCCGCAACTGCTCCGCGACGATCTCCTTGACCTTCTCCGTCTTCGGGTTCACGACGTCTTCCGCGGATGCCGCGACGGCCATGGCGTGCTTCAGCCGCGGGTCGGTCATGAGCCGCCGCGTCGCCTTGCTCCCGCCCTTCGACCCCGACTCTTCCCTGAGGCGATCAAAATATTTATTGAGCGGCTGCAGCCCCTGGGTCTGGATCAGGTCCACCGCGTGCCCGATCTTCATGATCTCCGCTACGATGGAGACGGCGCGGTAGCTCTCGGGGCTGCCGCCCTTGACGATCTGCGCCTGCAGCCGCTGCTGGAGCAGGAGCAGCTCTTTCTTGTTGAGGTTCAGGCTGCGCGAGTACACGACGCCCATCTCGAACAGCTTCTTCACCCGGTCGTCCAGGACGGCCTCCAGTAAAATCCGTATCTCGTTCGCCTTGTCGGGCACGTTCACCTTCACCCACTCGACGTCCTTGTCGTAAATATATGGCGCGACGTCGGGGTCGTGCTCGGTCTTGACCTCCACCCGGTCGATGAACAGGCTGCCGGCGACCTCGCTGATCTTCTCCGGCGTGCTCCCCGGGGAGGCGGTGATGCCCAGGATGAGCGGGCTCTTCGCCTGCTCCACGTACTTTTTGGCGATGTAGACGTAGGCGTAGTTGCCCGACGCCCGGTGGGCCTCGTCGAAGGTGACGTGCACCACGTCCTCGAGCGTGAACCGGTGGCAGAGCAGGTCGTTCTCGATCACCTGCGGCGTGGAGACGATCACCCGGGCGTTCTGCCACAGCCCGGCCCGCTCCTCCGGCGGCGTGCTGCCGGTGAAGACGACCACCTGCTCCGGGTCGATGTTCATCACTTTCCGGAAGAAGGCGGCGTGCTGCTCCACCAGCGGCTTCGTCGGGGACAGGATCAGCACCTTCCCGCCCTCGTGGCCGTAGAGCCTGTCCGCTATGACCAGCAGCGCGATGATCGTCTTGCCCAGCCCCGTGGGCAGCACGATCAGGCTCGACTTCTCCAGGGCCTTCTGGGCCAGCGTCTCCTGGTAGGCGCGGCTCGCGACCGTGCCCGGGCGGAGCAGCGGGTGGCTGACGAACTCTGACATGTCTCTGTTACGTGGATAATCAGCGGATATATATGTTACTATACCTACCGGGCCGAAAATATTTTCACGGTCTGGAGGCCCAATAAAGGCCCGAGCGTATGTGGCGGAGCAGCCCGGAAGCCAGAAAGGCCCTCTTGCCGCGGGAGATTTTCCTGAACTCCGGGTCCGTCACCGATTGCAGCAGCACCGACAGGTATTTTCGCAGGCCGTCCGTGCGCAGGGGCGAGAGCAGCGATACGTCCAGCCAGTCGATGGGCCTGACATCCGCGGCCACGCCGGTAAAGCCGGCGGCCCGGAAGGCTGCTGTCCATTCGTCCTCGGTCGTCACGGCCGGGGCGATCGCGAACGATGCGGTGAACCGGCGCATCTTTTCCCTTGCCTCCGCCCCGACGACGGTCAGCTCGTTGCATCCCAGCCGCCCGCCGGGCTTCAGCACCCGGTACAGCTCCGCCAGGGCGACGGGTACGTCGCAGAAGACGAGGACCGACTCGACCACCGCGGCGTCGAACGACCACTCCCGAAAGGGCAGGTGATGCGCGTCGGCGGCTACCAGGCGTATCGCATCCGTCACACGTTCCTTTTCCGCCCTCCGCCTCGCCCACGCGAGCATTCCGGGCCTGAGGTCCGCCGCCACGACGTCCGCTCTATGTTCCCTTGCCATGAGGCATGAGGTGTATCCGGTCCCGCATCCGAGGTCGAGCACCCGCTCGCCCGGTCGGATTCCGAGCCGGCCGATGAGCGCCCTTGTGCCCGCGATGCCCCCGGGGTGGCCGGTCAGGCCCGCGCGCTCCAGCGCTTCCAGGTACTCGTCCCTGGTGATGTCAACCATGGTTGACATTTATCGAAATAAAAGTATAATATCCTATACAAGCATTGCCAGCGTCATGAGCGCGCCGGCCAGCAGGGGAATCGACAGGTTATCGTCGATCGTGTATCCGGCCACCCGCCAGGGGAAGGCGTCGGCGATCACGGCCCCGGCCGCCCCGGCCGCGATGGCGACGTAGGACAGTTCCGGGCGGAAGGCCAGGCCGATGACGGAACAGATCATAAACATCACCAGCATCAGCGCCACCGGCTTGGGGTGTGTGACGGCATAGGCCAGCCCGCGGTCGGGCTTCTCCCGGCCGTCGATGGTCTTTTTGCCAGTGTACATGAACAGCACGGCGCCGGCCAGGCCGGTGACGGCGTCGCCGACGACGAGGAACAGGATGGCGGCCACGGCGACCGTCTTGCTCAAGAGCAGGACGGCCAGGAACATCGAGGCGGCGGCGTAGAAGTATCCGGCCAGGCGGCCCTTTTCCGAGGGGCGCATGAACGACGTGGGATACAGGTCCCGGCCGGTCAGCCGCAGGTACTCGAGCACGCCTGCCCCCATGACGCAGAGGGCCAGCAGGACGGCCATGAGGTCTTTCGAGACGAAGAAATAGTAGGCGGCAGGAATGACGCATCCCGCCATGTGGAATGCCTTCCTGCCCAGTTCCTTAACAAACAGCTGCCTGTCGAAAGGCATGGCTGCCTATACCTTCTTGCCGTAGCCTTCCAGCGGCCTGCCCGTGCAGAGCAGTTCGCTCAACAGGCCGGCCAGGCCGTCAGCCGGGACGCGCACCTGCGCCATGCTGTCGCGGTCCCTTACGGTCACGGTCCCGTCCTCGATGGTGTCGAAGTCCACGGTCACGCAGAACGGGGTGCCCGCCTCGTCGTTGCGGCGGTACCGCTTGCCGATGGTGCCCGAGTCGTCGTACTCCACGAAGTAGCCGGCATTTTTGAGCGTCTGCGCGATGCCCGCGGCCCGGCCGGTCAGCGGCTCGCGGCTGAGCAGCGGCAGCACGGCCACCGTGATCGGGGCGACGGTCCGGTTTAGCCGGAGCACGATGCGTTCCTCGCCCTGGACGATCTCTTCGTCGTAGGCGTGCTCCAGCACCGAGTACAGGATCCGGTCGATGCCGTAGGAGGGCTCGACCACGTGCGGGATGACGTTCTCGCCGTTCACGTCCACCTCGGCGGTCTCGTGCTTGAACAGGCTGCTGTCGATCACGACCTCCTCGCCGTCGATGTCGAGGCGGACCTCGGGCCTGTCGAGCTCCTCCGGCTTCATGGCCTTGAGCGCGGCCATGATCTTCCCCGCCTTGCCCTTGAACTTCGGGCCGATGGTCTTCATGTCGGGCGTGACCACGGTCTTCTTCACCTTCAGCGGCTTCTCGAACGGGATGAACACCGACAGGTCCACCTCGCTGCGCTTCTGGTGGGCCGTCAGGTCGTAGCTGGTCCGGTCCGCGATGCCGACGATCTCGATCCAGCCCAGCCCTTCGAGCATTACTTCCGCGTCCCAGCAGTCCGTCGCGTAGTGGGCGCGCTCCGTCCGCATGTGCTGCCGGAAGCGTAAACGGGCCGGGTCGATGCCCACCCAGACGAGGAACTTATGCGTGAGCGCCACGTAGTAGGCCAGGTACTGGTTCGCAATGGTGCCCCTCTCCACGGCCTCCCCGACCCGCATGGGCGTGACCGGGCCGTTGCTGAGCTGGGCGTTCTCGTCCCACAGCGGGAGCGCCAGGTCGCGCACCGCGCCGAAGTTGGGGTGCTGATTTTTAAATTGCGGGTTGACGAACACCTCGGCCTCGGCCTGGGTGAACTCCCTCAGGCGGATGACGCCCTGCCGCGGCGAGATCTCGTTGCGGTAGGACTTGCCGATCTGGGTGACCCCGAACGGCAGCTTCTCCCGGTAGAACCGCAACAGCCGCGGGAAGTCGACGAACATGCCCTGCGCCGTCTCCGGGCGCATGTAGCCTTTTTTCTTCTGCCCGGGGCCGATCCACGTCTGGAACATGAGGTTGAAGTCGTAAACGTCACCCAGCGGCCCTTTACATTCCGGGCACCGGATGTCGTGCTCCTTGATGATCGCGGTCAGCTGCTCCTTCTTGAGGCCGTCCGGGATCTCCATCGTCTCTTTGACGATGTGGTCGGCGCGGAAGGATTCCTTGCACTGCTGGCAGGTCACCATGGGATCGGCGAACCCCCCGACGTGGCCGGAAGCCTCGAAAATGGCCTCCACGCCGATGGTGGGCACCTCGATCTCGTAGAAGCCCTCGCCCACGCAATAGAACCGCCGCCACGCGTCCTCGATCTTCCGCTTGAGCGTGGCGCCGAGCGGCCCGTAATCGTAAAAGCCCGATGCCCCGCCGTAAATTTCGAACGCGGGCCAGATGAAGCCCCGGTTCTTGGCGAGCTCGAACACCCTGTCATACTTTTCCATATTGAGACCTCTGTGATCGCTAATGCACAACAAAAGAGCTTCCTTAAGGATATATTTTTTTATATGTCAGCGATACGCGGGGCCTCCGGCATGAACGGTATAACCGCCCCCGCACCGTCCGCGCGCGCGTGCGTGACCGCGAGGAGGGGTCAGCATTCAGCGGCCCGGGCGGTCCCGGATTACGTGTCGTGGTGACTGGATCGATGAAACGGTTGAGAAAAACAGTGCAGGCTAAATAATATGTTTGGTGCCCGGGCGCATGGGTCTTAACGCCCGGGTACGCTGTGAACAGGATTGGTAGTGCCTGCTGCTTATATGACGACCTTGCCGTCTTCGGCGTGGCCGCCCGAGAGCATGGTGCTCGGGTCGATGTTGAACATTTCCTTGAAGGCGTTGGGGTTGAACCGCAGCTTGAGCTTCGGCCTGCCCGGGCCCTTGTTGTGCATGGACTCGGTGTAGATCAGCCCCGCGCGCCGCATCTCGTAGATGCGCCGGGAGAAGGTCTCCACGCTCGCGATGCCCAGCTTGAGGCCGAACTCGCGGAGGTCCTTGTACATGATGTTGCTGTTCGCGCACGCGAGGATGAACACCGACGTCGAGTCCCTGAAGGTGTTCTTGATCGCGCTGAACCGGGGCTGATTTACCTGGTTCATCATATTCACGAAGTCGCTGGCGATGTCGTCGCCACACAACTTCCTGATATTGTCTACCAATTCCTGAGAAGTGGAAATTCTCGTCATAGTTAATAAGCTGATTCTTTATGACTTAAATATTACGGCAAAATCAATATAATTCAAAGAAATTCGCTTTTCGATAAAAAAAACGCATTTTTATGCATAACGAAAATATATAATATTCGCATCAGGCGCTTATAAAATTATAAGTCGGAGCACTTGCATTTTTGTAAGTCAGGTGGTTACACAGCAATTTTTTGGCATTTTTGGGCAGAAAAATTATATATCATAGAAGCTGGCATACGTAATGAGATCAGAATGCCGCTGGATATCAAGCTATTTGGATACTACCCCGGCGCGAACTGCACCTCGTGCCAAAATTTCGAGGGCTGCGGGGGTAAGGCACACCTGTGGGACTTCCAGTCGATCAAGGCGAAGCTCATCGAACGTTACGGTGACAGGGTCAGGGTGTCGCTGGTCGACGTGTTCACCGACGAGGTAAAAAAGTTTCCCCCAGTAGTAGAGTATATCAGGACCTACGGGCTGCGCATCCCTATCCTCATGCTCGAGGACGAGATCATTTCCTGCGGCGGCGAGGCTTCCGACAACGCGGTCTTCGAGATCGTCGACTACGCGCTGGCGGAGATGGCCAAAGAGGCTGCTGTTGCCGGGCATTGAGCGACGGCCCGGCCCGAGAACACATTTTTCCTTATCAATAGCCCCGTGACGGCCGGCCAGTCAAAAAGGCCTTTATGTCTTTGTATCCTCCGTGACACGGCGGATTTCCACAAAGGGTAAATAGTATCACTATTATAGCATCATCCGGATGGACAGGACCAAGACTCTGGCCGATATGGGCTTCGCGGCCCTGCGTCATAAGACCAGTGGCGGCAACTATAAGCCGCACCTCTCGCTGGCCTTCACCAGCGGCGGCGAGCGGAGGACTTTCGGCGTGGACACCACCCGGAACGGCCGGAAGGACGACCAGTATTTTTTGATCACCCACGCGCACACCGACCATAACGGCAAGTCGGCCATGCTGTCGGAGCGATCCATCGCGTCGGACAAGACGGCGATCACCCTGGAGATGCGGCACGACCAGCACTTCAAGGGCCGGAAGTTCAGGGTGGGCGAAACCATCGACGTCGACGGCGTGAAGGTCCGGACCTACGACACCCGCCACTCCATCGGCGCCACCGCTTTCTCCTGGGAGAACGACCAGGGGGTGCGGGTGCTGCTGACCGGCGACGTCAAGGACTTCAGCGGCCTGCCGAAGTGCGATCTCCTCATCACCGAGGCGACCTACGGGAACCCGTACGACCCCGGGTGCATCTTCAGGGACGACCTCGACTCGTTCGAGGCTGCGCTGACCCACCGGCGCGTCGCCTTCGGCGCCTACGCGTTCGGCAAGGCGCAGCGCGCCGTCTCCATGGCCCGGCAGTTCGGGTTCGACGATACCATCGCCATGGACAAGAATTCCCTGATCCTCACCAGGCTGCTGCTCGGCGACGAGGCGGGAGACGTCGTAGCGCTGAACGGCGACGGCCACCGGATGTGCGTCACCTCGCCCTGGACGCTGGGCAACCTGCCCTTCGGCATCAAAAAGTACGTGCTCACCGGCCAGAAGCACTACGAGCACCCGACCATCTGCATCAGCGACCACCTGGATTTCTGCGGCCTCAGGGACATGGTCTACGCGATCGACCCGGAGCTCACGCTGGTGTACCATCCCGATTGCGGCGGCAACGCCTCCGCGTTCGCCGCTTTCATGAGCAAGAACGGCAAGCCGTCCTGCGCGTTATCTGACCTGGCTGTGCAGCCGGCGCCCGGGCAATAGCTGCCACCGGGCAACAGCACAAGCTTTTAAAAGGATAACTCCATCATAGCACACATGATCGTGAGATAAGCTTTATATGGGGCTTTCCTCACATATCGGTATCAGAAAAACCCAGAAGACAAAACCAGAGGAATCATCTTGAGATATACCAGGCTCATTATCATCGCGTGCGTGCTTTTCGCACTGATCGCCCCCATGCAGGCCCTCGCCCAGTCGGCCAGCTACTACGGGGACGTGAAGGGAACGGTCTACAGTCAGGCCTTCAAGGCCCCGGGCGCGAAAGTGACGCTGTACACCTGGGACCCCGTCAACCGGATGCAGCTGGACGAGAAGGCTTCGGCATATACGGACGACAGCGGTAACTTTAACTTCAACTACGTCGTGTTCCAGCCCGACAGGCAGTTCCAGTACGTGGTCAGGGCCGACAAAGGCAGCAGCTCAGCCCTCGCGCTGGTCTACGCGCTGCCGCCCACCAACGACTCCAGCGTCTACGTGGCGCCGATCAACATGGACCTGAGCGTGCCGTCGATGTACACGGACGCCACAGTGACCGTCTGGAGCACGCAGGCGACCACGACCACCCACACCAACCTCGGGCCCGTGCCGGGCGTCAAGCTGCTGCTGTACGCCGTCGACATGGCCAGCGGCAACCGGAGCCTGATCGGGTCCAGCTATACCACCGACGCGAACGGCCAGCACACCTACACCGGCCTGCCCTACGGCCTGTACGTCGCGCGGGCGGAATCCATGGGCCAGGCGGCCGAGCAGTCCTTCGCCGCCTACCAGCAGATCCGCAGCGTGGACATCTACTCGAGCCTCCCGATCCCCTCGCCCACCCCCACGCCGAAGCCCTCGGCGACCGCCGGCCCGGGCGGGAACAACCAGACCTCCGGCGGCGGCTTCGGCATACCGGGCTTCGAGGCCGTGGCGGCGCTGATCGCGCTGCTGGGCGGCGCACTGTACCTGAGGAGAGCCTGAACCGGCTCCCCTCCGCTCCTTTTTCATTTTCAGTACGATTGCGTTCGTAGTTATAGAAAAGGCCTTTAATAATGGCGTCTTATTATCGAGCGATGACCGACGACGACAAGCTGCTCGTGCTCCCGCTGGGAGAGGAGTCCAAGCTGATCACCCAGACCATCGCCAACGACACGGCCCGGCAAATCCTCGAGCTGCTGGCCGACGGCGCCATGTCGACGTCGTCGATCGCGAAGAAGCTCGACATACCGCTGACCACGGCCCAGTACAACGTCGAGAAGCTGATCGAGGCGAAGCTGGTCGTGGTGGAGAAGACGAAGTACAGCGAAAAGGGCCGCGAGGTCAAGCTCTACGCCCCGGCGAAGCGCATGATCGTGCTGGTCCCGGCGAACACCACCCGCCAGGCCGTCATGGACGTGCTCAAGAAGTACCTCGTGCTGCTGCCGCTGGCCGGGTTCGTGGCGCTGCTGATCGAGCTGGCCATGGGATTCGGCGGCCTCTTCTCCTCGGTCAACAAGGCCGCGGAACGCTACGGCGACAGCGCCCCGATGTTGACGTCGCAGGGCGGCAACTTGAACGCTTCTCTCGGCGCGGGCGACACCAATATCCTGATAGCCAACGGGCCCGGCATGCCCCCCGCGCCCGAAGCGTTCTCGAACCTGACCGGCGCGGCGGGGGGATGGCTGAAATCGCCGGCCGCCGGGAACATTAGCGATGCAGTAAGCAATAACGCCACCTACGCCCTCAACCGGACGGCGGAGACCGCCCTGGACGTCGGCGCCGCGCTGCCGCAGGAGCCCGCCACGTCCGCCGCCGCGGCGGGCACCTCGATGCTCACCGGCCTGTTCAGCCACTACGGGCTGTGGTTCTTCATCGGCTGCGCGCTCATCATCGGCATCCTGATGACCTACGAGGTCTACCGCGTCCGCAAGGGCAAGGGTAAGAAGAAGTAATTTTTTATGGTTCTTCTGCGTTTTTCGGATCTGCCGATTCAATGAAATGGGCTTTGTTTCGGGGGCCTGTCGTACCAGTACTCGCGACGACCGCAACGTTTCTCTAAGTACTCGCGACGACGCGACGGGCGCGACGTTTCTAAGAATGATAATATAGCGGATTATCCGTTAACCGTCGTCGCGCCCGTCGCGTTTCGTCGCGATCGTCGCGAGTATGCAGTCACGCGCCCTTGCGCACTCATCACAGGATGCCTGAATGGCAAACCATCAGAGACATCCGGCCACCGCCCTTCGATCCCAACAATGCAGAAGAGTCATTTTTTAATTAATACGCAGCGTGGTGCGCCGATACGACAGGGCATTATTCCGTTTCTTCCTCGACGCCGACCGTCGCCAGGAACCGGCGGGTGATGGCTTCATCGACCAGCTTGAGCAGGGTGGCCTTGTCTTTGATGCCCATGAAGATGCCGAGCGGGATCTGGGCCGCCGCCATGCGCTGGTGGCCGCCGGCAGAGCCGATGTCCCCGAAGGCCCGCTGGATCATCTCGCCGATGTTCAGCCGGATGTCCTTGCTGCGGGCGGAGAGGTGAATTTTATCCTCGGTCATGCCGAAGACCAGCACGGTGTTGATCCCCTCCAGCTTGAGCAGGTGATCGGCGGCCTGCGGCAGGGTGTCGCGGTCGTGGATGAAGCCCACGTCCGAGATCAGGTACGAGCCCTCGATCTTCTTCCGGCGGATGGCCTCGCCGAGGACGTCCATCGTCTCCAGGGACATGGACGGCGTCTCGATCTGCGCCAGCAGGTCCTGCTCCGCCATGCCGTACAGGAACGCGGCCGAGGTCAGGTCGACCGCCGAGGTGTTTCGCTTGAACTCGTTCGTGTCCGTGCGGATGCCGTACAGCAGGGCCGTCGCCAGGTTGCTCGAGATCTCGAAGTCCAGCTCCTGCACGTAGCGGGTCATGATGGTCGACGACGCGCCCACGTCGGACCGGATGTCGACGAAGTCGGCCGCGACCGCGGCGGCGTCCTCCTGGGGCATGTGGTGGTCGATGATGATGTTGACCGCCTTCGAGGGCGGCAGCGAGTTGTTCCGCCCGGGCGTGTTGCAGTCGACCAGCGCGAGCACGTCGTACTCCGGGAGCTGGGCCGTGGTGATCTGTCGCAGGGGCACGCTGAGGAGATTGACGAACGCCCGCGTCTCCTGGTGGCCGATGGGGCCGAAGTAGAGGATCTCGGCGGCTTTGCCCACCGACTCGGCCATCTCCTTCAGCGCCATGCCCGCGGCGATGGAGTCAGGGTCCGGGTTGTCGTGGACGATGATGCCGATCTTCCGGCCCGGGTCCAGGGACTTGAGATAGGTCATCAGCTGCCACGCGGCGCCCCGCAGCTCGATCTTCTGCAGCTCCGTCAGCGCCTCTTCCGCCACGATGCTGGGCGGGTGCAGGATGATGTCCGCGCCGGCCGCGTACAGATCGTCGGCGGTCACCAGATCGATGGCCCGGGCCATGGCAAATGACTTCGGCGACACGCTCTTGAGGTGCTTCAGCGCCTTCACGTTCGCGCTGAAGCTGGAGCTGAGGACGAATACGCCCTCCGTGCCCGCCAGCGGCAGTTCCTTCAGCGTCTTCCCGTTGCTGATGTCGCCCTCGATCGCCTCGTAGTCCTGGTCACGCAGGGCCTCCACCCGCGCGTGGTCCCTGTCGACGATGAGGAACTCCTTCTTGAGCCTGGCCAGCTCCCTGGCGATGGCGAGGCCGATGCTGCCCCCGCCCAGTATGATATACGAGTAGT
Organism: Methanocella sp. PtaU1.Bin125; assembly: GCA_002067315.1. Lineage (GTDB taxonomy): Archaea > Halobacteriota > Methanocellia > Methanocellales > Methanocellaceae > Methanocella_A. The sequence continues at coordinate 21,342 of MVRA01000080.1, forward strand.
GCTGGCGCTTCGACGGCCCGGCCTGGACTTCTTCCTGCTCTTCCATACGGTTCACGATCAGCGCCCTCCAGGAATAAAAACCTTATCAGGGCGCTCCCATCATAGATTATTTCATCCCTATGTATATAGGTTCCCGGCGTGTTCCCGGGCGATATAAGGCTTGGGGCCCGGCCAGGCAGCGCAAACCGCAACATATATATGGAAAGTGTGTACTACAATAGGTTCGCTGCGGCGCGCGATACGCGCTATATGCTCGCAGCACGTTTATTCGAGCGGGGCCCGTGGCTCAGTCAGGCAGAGCGGCGGACTCTTAATCCGCATGCCATGGGTTCAAATCCCATCGGGCCCGCTAAAGATTTTTGAAGGCTCCCGGGAACTTTCTAAAAAAGTTCCATGGGTCTCGACACCAAACACATGTGCCGAAGGCACCGTTTAAAAGACCGTTTTTGAAGGGGTGCAAGGGGGGACTTTTTCCCAAAAAGTCCCCCCTGTACGCTTGTATATTCAAGTTCTCTGTACGTGTTGCCCATTATAGTTCAATTATAGACGCTACTGAAAGGTTCAGAACGTTCCCGGGAAGTATCGAGTAGCATTTGATACGAGCGACCTCCGCAGCGGCCTCGCGCGCGCACGCGTGACCGGCCCGGAGGGGTCTCTTAGATCGGCCCGGAGGGGTCTCTTAGATCGGCCCGGAGGGGTCTCTTAGATCGGCCCGGAGGGGTCTCTTAGACCGGCCCGGGGGTCTCTTATCGAGGGCCCGGCATGCCTCGTTTTCCCCGGGCCTGCCCTGCCACGCATCCCTGCGGGACGATGCTACTGTTTAAAGCCTTATAGAAATGACAATAATCCCGTTTTATCTTATAGAGTCTATTAACCAGGAAAATCATCCGCACAACTTTTTTATAACCTCCATCCATTACCACTTGGTATCCGGAGGCACAGCTTGTCTGACGATTCTCATAGATGCG
>MVRA01000081.1 GCA_002067315.1 Methanocella sp. PtaU1.Bin125
CCGGCAGATCACGGTCGATTACGTTATTACCTATTCCAGCATCTTTTAGTGTGATCATGATCAAGAACCGTTGTGTCGTGGTGCCGCGGGCCGAAGGCGAGACCACCCGCCGGACGCTCGTGGAAGCCGGGCTGCTGGCCACGGGCCTGAAGATACGGGCGGACGATGAGAGGGTCTACCTGCCGGTCGTGCCCGACCTGGACGACCGCATCCTGGCCCAGGTTGCCCCGGGCCGGCAGGTCGCGGAGTGCGAGTTCGAGGAGAGCGAGCGCCGGAAGACGATCGAGGATCTCCTCGGCTTCGAGCCGTCCTTCGAGATCATCGGCGACATCGCGGTCACCGTCGAGGACTACGACCGCAAGGTCGGCGAGGCGATCATGGCCGTGCACACCCACGTGAAGACCGTGCTGGTGCCCGTGACCGGCGTGACCGGCGAGTTCCGGGTGCGGGAGTTCAGGGTGCTCTGCGGGGAGGAGCGTACTACGACGACGTACCGCGAGCACGGGTTCGTCTTCGAGATGGACCTCGCAAAAGTCTACTTCAGCCCCCGGCTGTCCACCGAGCGGAAGAGAGTGGCAGACCAGGTGACCGACATGGAACTGGTGGTCGACATGTTCGCCGGGGTGGGGCCGTTCGCCATACCTGTGGCGAAGCGGGCTTTATACGTGGTCGCTGTCGATAAGAACCCGGCAGCAGTCGAGTACCTGCAGAAGAATATTCAGTTGAACCATGTGAAGAACATCGAGGCGGTATGCATGGACGCCCGGGAAGTTCAACTGCAGCAGCCTGCTGATCGTGCAATTATGAACCTGCCACATACGGCATTTGATTTCCTGGATAAGGCGTTCGAACTGGTGAGGAGCGGAGGTGTCATTCACTATTATGATATCCGGCCGGAGAACGAGATCTTCGAGGGGATCGTCGGGAAGGTGAAGGCCCGGGCCAGCGAGTGCGGGGTGCTGATCGAGGTCTTGAATAAGCGGATCGTTCGATCATACTCGCCGCACGAGTACAATATCGTGCTGGATATCCGTATCACCGGGAAGAAGGGCGAGCTTGATTAGTGGAGTTTTTAAGATATCATGTCGCATACTCTGCCAGGGCTATCCGACTCCTGTCACGCTCGCCAAGAGCGCCAGGTAGCCAAGAGCGCCAATAATACTATTATTTGCTTTATTTCACATAAAATTACAATTGTATGGGAATGTAATCTATGTCAGGGCAATGCGACTCCTGTCACGCTCGCCAAGAGCGCCAGGTAGCCAAGAGCGCCAAGAATACTATTATTTGCTATATTTCACTGATAATGGCTTGCCTTTTATTATAACCTTGGCGCCCTTGGCTTCCTGGCGCTCTTGGCGAGCGTGACAGGAGTCGGATAGCCTTGACAAGGCTTGATATGTAGTCATAGCAAGAATGCAATCATGCTCATTTTGGGCTCCCCACTCCTGAACGCCCGGTCAGCCGCTAATATTGGAACACAACCGCAAGCGTTTCGGTTCGCGGGGACGCAAATTTTAAATACCGGCTTTGACATTAACAGTATGCTCTCAAATATGAGAGCATCGCTCTTGAAAACGGGAGCAACATACGCCGCCGTGGCTTAGCGGCAAAGCGGCTGATTCGTAATCAGCAGATCGGGGGTTCAAATCCCTCCGGCGGCTTACAGTATACATGTCCCAAAAATGGGCCTTTTTAAGTCAACATTAAAGGCTCATTCGCTCAATTCTAAAATTCCGTTCTACCCGGCCCGTTTCCCGTCGTCATCATACCCGATCTGCTCCGCCATATGCTCTTTCCCCCATGCATACATCAGCTCGACGATCGGCATCAGCGACCTGTACTTCTCTGTCAGGGTGTACTCCACCCGGGGCGGCACCTCGGGGTAGACTTTCCTGGCGACCAGCCCGTCGTCTTCCAGCTCGCGCAACTGACGCGTCAGCATCCGCTGGGTGATGTTCGGGGTATAAGCGGAGAGCGCTTCCTCGATCTGCCCGAAGCGGAGCGTGCCGTCGCGCAGGGCCCAGAGGATGAGCGGTTTCCACCGGCCGGCGAGAATGTCCACGGTCGCTTCGACCGGGCCATGGTAATTTTTCTGTCGCATGAGCATGATCCCCCTGTCATTTACCTGCTCTGTCATCAGCCGGTATACAAGTAGGTAGTATGCCGGTATACAGGTAGGTAGTATGCCGGTATACAGGTAGGTAGTATGCCGGTATACAGGCTGGTAGTATGTACCACATTGTATTCTGTTTACGTTAAATATTATCGGCCTGTATGTGGTATCGCAGCGGGTCATCGTTCATCCGCTGCATGAGAAAGCATGAAGGAAATGGATATACAAATCGATTACACATCGAATTTACACCAGGAGGAATGAACAGATGCCAATCATAACACTTGAGATGGGACAGTTGACGACCGGGCAGAAGGAGAAGCTGATCACCGCGTTCACCAGGGATGTCTGCGAAGTGACCGGCATGCCGCCCGAGGCGATGGTCGTGCTCATACGCGAGCTCAGCCGCGACAACATGGGCGTGGGCGGCCGCCAGCTGTCGAAGATGATGCGTTAAGAGATTACGGAGGCAATCACACGGCCGGGCTCACGGGTGATCCCGACGACGCCCCGGCCGCCGCGAAGTACTTTTTGTTTGCCATTAAGTCGAAGGGCGATACGCCCGGCGTATTCATCGTCGGCGCGGTGATCCGGCTGCCGGACGACGAGTCGCATTCGTCCCGGACCTGTTCTTCCCTAAGACGCTGGCGAACCGGGCAGCATAACAACGAATCTTACGTCCTTCATGTGATCGCCCCTGACCCGGCATGATACCATTATGTAAGAGAACAGGGTTGTGGTCGAAATGCGACTCAACACACTACCCGGCGACCGCTTTGATGCCGACGGGCTGACCTGGGGTAGTCTGCCGGGATTTTGGATCCAGTTCGATCGCGACTGGCTCTGACCGGGCCGGCCGCAGCGATCGCTAACCTATTTAAACGGCTATGGAGATATCATTATGGTCGCCATGAAGAGCCGGATCATCATCTGTTTTTTACTGATCGTCGTGATAGTCGGGACGCTGCCCGGCTGCATGAAGCCGGACGACGGCCCGTCCAGGCCAGATCGCTCGACGCCTTCCCCGACGCTACTCCCGGCAGCAGGACCTGATCCTGCTTTCCTCGACAATATCGAGCGCGTCCACAACGAGTACACGTCTGTGGGTACGATTAAGTCCACCACCGTGACCAGGTACGTGAGAAACCGCGGGGATCCCGGGGAGGTCTATCTATCGTTAACCCGCCACGGTTCACAAAATACGTCCTCCCTGCTTTTCCATATGGACCGGGACGAAGTGATCGCCGTGTCCTATCGCTCTGGCGGCATCGTGGTCATCCAGTTCTACGACCTCGACGTGAGGGCGGCCAGGCCGGGGGACGTTCAGCTGAACGAGCTGAGCGGATCGCTTTTCATCGACAGGGACGTGAATCAGAGCGATTACATGGCGTAGGGCGCTATGACCTCGGCCGGTATTAGATATAATAAGGCAATTATTTGGTGTGACTCCTATCCGATAACGGGCAGCATAACGACGAACCGGGCCCCTTTCCTGTGGTCGCCCTTAATCCGGTCCTCCACCCATACCCGGCCCCCGTAGCTGTCCACGAGTGATTTGACCAGGTACAGCCCGAGGCCCATGCCCCTGGTCTTCGCCGTGCTCTTGAGCAGCCGGTTGAAGATGCTTTCCTTGAGTTCGTCGGGTATGCCCGGGCCGTCATCCTCGACGGAGACCTGGCAACAACGGCCCATGTCGTTATTGACGACGTCGAGGCTGATGCCGATGTCCGCGCGGTCTCCGGTGTGCCTGATCGCGTTGCTCACCAGGTTGGCGAAGATGTCGTGCAGCAGCTCGTTACCGCGGACAATGCAGTGATCGTGCCCGTTCAGGTCCAGCCTGATCGTCTTGCCGGGCACGGCGCCGAACTCCCGCCGCACGTCGGCGAGCAACTTCGCGACGTTGATGTCCGTGGTCTGGAACGCGCCTTCGTGGAACTTTTGCATCTTCCTGACGTTCTTGATCAGCCGGGCGCTTCGCTGCAGCACCTCGACGGGCTTTTCGATCATCTCGTCCTTCAGCGGGCCCGGGGGCAGCTCCTTCGCCAGCTCGAGGTAGCCCAGCGCGATCTGGTGCATGTTGTTGATGTCGTGGCTCATCAGGTCCAGGTACAGCTCTGCCTGGGTCTTTGCCTCTTCCAGCGCCTTCTCCGCCCGCTTGCGCCCGGTGTTATCCAGGAAGAACCCTATCATGATCTGGCGGCCGTTGACCTCCAGCGGTGCCGCGTTGACGATGACCGGGATGACCCGGCCGTCCCGGTGCTGCACCAGGGCCTCGTCGTTGTCGATGATGATTCCCCTGACGTGGCGCGCGAACTGCTCTCGCTGCTTTTCCGCCATGCCCGCCGGGTGCAGCTGCGTCTGGTGCAGCCCGATGATCTCCTCCCGGGGCCTGCCGATCAGCTCTTCGGCCTTCCGGTTGCAGTCGACGATATGGCCGGTCGCCACTTCCGCGACGAACATGGCCATGCCTGCTCCCTCGAACAGGGCCCGGAATTTGGCCTCGGAGCTCTTCAGCGCCTCCTTCGTCTCCTTGAACCCCACGCTCTCCACGATCTTCCACTCGCCCTCCCGCCGGGTCAGGGCGAACTCATGGGTGCCCACGACGTCGAGGATATCGCTGGCGTCACACCTTTGCAGCGAATAGGTGCACATCGCGATCATGTTATGCTGGCCGATGACTTTGTTGATCGCGTCCTCATAGTCCATGAACGCCTTCCATCCCGTCTTTTCGAGCCAGAACGTGTTACCCGTCAGCCGCAGGCCGCTGAATCCCCGCTCCCGGGCTTTTCGCAGCTTTTCGACCCAGCCGTTCAGCACCCGATCTGAGTTAAAAACGCCGTCGATCGCGTACCATTCGTTGTATCCCATGACATCCATCTGGCCGCTGTTCAGGTATTGATCGAAGCCGGGTATGGCCCGGGCCATTTGCCTTTTGACGTCGGCTTTGGTGAACGGCTCCGACGTGACGCACATGCAAAACTCGCCGCTCTCCAGGCCGGCCTTGAAAAAGGGAACAATCACGTCGATCAGGTCCTGTCGGGTATGGTAAAAGACACAGAAATGTGTGCCCCATGGCACATCGCCTATCGCCTCGATGCCCGACGACCTCATCGTACCCGTCATTTCTTTCCCTCGAATGTAAATATCGATAATTTATCGCTTATTATTTATATCATTTTTCCGTTGGTAAATGGGTGCCCGGGATTAATATATATTTTATGTAATATGATCACCGCATAAAGTAAAGCGTTTTTGCCCCGGGCGTTACCACATATTTTTTACTTCTCCTGGCTGACGTCGGATAACTCAGGAGCCGGGCAATCCGGCTCTCCGATAGTATTAACGGGTTTGAAGTCACTGATAATGGACTGTGTTGGGTACTGGAGTGTGTACTTCTGCTCACTCGAACAGTTTGCGGGGGAGGTGGAGGCGATCCCGGGAACGCCGATAATTGGTACGCTGAACGAAAAGCCGCTTCATGAAGCCCTGAAGCGCTGGTATACCCGGCCCGGGGACTTATCCGAGGTGCCGGTCGACGGGTTCGTGGCGGATATCGTCAGGGGGCACGACGGCCTCATCATCGAGATCCAGACAAAGAATTTCAGCTCTATCAAACGGAAGCTGGAGGCTCTCCTGATCAGCCATCCCGTGAGGCTGGTCTATCCGATACCTCATGTGAAATGGATCGTGAAGATCGCCGACGACGGTAGCGGCCCGGTCAGCCGCCGAAAATCGCCCCGGCATGGTACATTCGAAGATATCTTCTATGAGCTGGTCCGGTTGCCCGGGCTGCTGGAGAACCCCAGTTTTTCAATGGAACTATTGCTGATCGAAGAGGAAGAAGTGCGCCGGCACGACGGCGTCCGCGGCTGGCGGCGGAAAGGGTGGGTCACGGAAGAGCGCAGGCTGTTGCGGGTAATAGACAGTCGGATATTACGTTCACCGGCCGATCTGGACGCCTTTATCCCGGCAGCCCTGGCCGAGCCTTTTTCCGTTAGTGAGCTGGCCGCGGCCGCCAGTATCTCCCGGACGCTGGCCGGGAAAATGGTCTATTGCATGCGGAGAATGGGTTGTGTGGCCCCCGCGGGAAAAAGGGCTAATGCGATACTTTATGCTCGACGGGCTACCTGAGTGTGCCCCGGTGTGCTCGATTTTTCGATGGCCTATGGGAAGCCATTACTGGATTGGCGCCCCACAGTCGACGCAAACCGCATCGTGTATGCACAGGCGGCCGCCGCACGCCGGGCACGTCCACGCGTCCCGCATCTCCTGAAGCCACGCGTCCGCGCCAATTTCCCTCGCCCGATCCAGGCTCTTAATCATGCTATAGCCATATCGCTTTGTATACCGGCTGTCGAGCGTTTTCAGCTTCTCGCAGGGGAAGGTGTCGCACTCGTGGCAAAAGCGTATCGTGCCCTTTCGGAGCCGCGGGCAGTCCTTCCGGATAAACGCGCAGTTCTTGTTCCGTATCCGGCATCCTTCGCACCCTTTCTTCCCGTCTTTTCGCCCGGCCAGGTAGTCCCGGCAAAAGCCGCAGTACATGCCGCAGGGTGCGGCGAGGGTGTACCTGACGGAAAACTCATCGTACAGTTTCTTCGACATGGCCAACAGATTATCATTTATAATCAAACCGATATATATCAATCCGGCTGCCGGCTAACGTTGATCAAATTTTTCATTAATTAACGCTATGCATTCCATCGGCGGCCTGTTTATCCTTTTTGTTTTGCGAAAAGATTTTAGAGTAGTATACTTAATAAAATATAATAATTATGCTTTCAAGATTTTTCCAGTTACTTTTTAACCAATTCTGCATCTGGTGATCCCTCTGCCGTTTCAGAAACAGCGAAACATGGACGAGGCTAAAACCCGGGAACAGCTCCTCGAAGAGATCGATCGGCTGCGAAAAGAGGTCGATCGTTTGAAGGTAGCCGCTGAGGATACGGGCGGTTCGTCAGGTAATCGATCTGCCGGTACAGACAGTCGGTCTGCCGGGGCGGACCGATCGCGGTTCGAGGCGATCATCGAGAACACGCCCATGGTAGGCGTGCAGAGTTTCGATCGCGACGGTGTCATCCATTACTGGAACGGGGCCTCGAAACAGTTATACGGCTTCAGCGCGGCCGAAGTCTCCGGAAAACGGATACAGGACCTCATTATTCCGGCAGAGGAGACCGACGCGTTCGAAGCGGCCCTGAAGGAGATCAGCGATACCCGAGCGGCCTTGCCCTGCAGCATCTGGAAGGCGAGGACTAAAGACGGAGGGGAGAAATGGATCTACTCCAGCCTTTTTCCGGTCCTGGAGCGGGGGGAGATCGCCGAGATCTTTTGCATGGACGTCGACGTCACCGATCGGAAAGCGATGGAGGCGACGCTGCGCGAGAACGAGGAGCAGCTGCGGACGCTGATCAATGCCATGCCCGACATTGTCTGTTTCAAGGATGGCCAGGGGCGGTGGCTGGCGGCAAACGATTTCGACCTGCGGCTCTTCGAAATCGGCCACGTTGATTACCGGGGCAGGAAAGATTCCGAGCTGGCTGAGTACAGCGGCTTTTACCGGGACGCTTTCCTCGCGTGCGAAGAATCGGACGAGGCCGCCTGGCGCCAGGGGAAGACGAGCCGTGCCGATGAGGTCATCCCCAAGCCGGGCGGCTCGGCACTGACCTTCGACGTGATCAAGGTCCCGCTGTTCCACCCGGACGGTTCCCGGAAAGGATTGGTCGTGATCGGCCGGGACATCACCGAGAGCAAGCGGGCGCAGGCCGAGCTGAAGCGGTCGTACGATCGCATGGAGATCATGGTCGCGGAGCGGACAGCCGAGCTTTCCCGGGCCCGGAATACGCTGAAGACGATCCTGGACACGGTCCCCGTCGGTGTGGTCATGGCCGAGTCCGATGCCGGGTGTATCACTTATTTTTCTCCGAGCGCGGTCCGGATACTGGGGCTCGCGGCACAGGCGGGCCCGTACGACTCGATACCCCCGTCCTACCTGTTTTGTAAGATGGACGGCTCACCACTGCCGCTGGAAGAGAACCCGCTGTTGCGTTCGCTGAAGGAAGGGGTACAGGTGCACAACTACGAGGCGATCGTGCGTCGCGAGGACGGCACTGAAGTTCCCCTTCTCATCAGCAGTGCTCCCATAAAGGACTCCGGAGGTCATACCCAGGCAGTCGTGGCGAACCTCATCGACGTCACGGAGCTCAATCGCGCGGAGAACGCCCTGAAGGATAGCGAGCAGTTCCTGAAAAACGTCTTCGACGGGATACAGGATGGCATCAGTGTGCTGGACAAGGACCTGAACGTTTTGCGCGTCAACCACACGATGGAAAAACTGTACCCGGCCATGGTTCCGCTCGCCGGTAAGAAATGCTATTACGCATACCACAATCGTACGGTCCCCTGTGAAAAATGCCCGACCCTGCGGGCGATGCGCACGAAATCGCTGCAGTCCGAGATCGTGCCGATCGTTCACGCGGACCAATCCCGTGGCTGGCTGGAACTGTACGCGTTTCCCTTGATCGATGGGGCGGGTAGTGTCACCGGGGTCGTCGAGCACGTCCGCGAAGTCACGGACCGAATGATCGCTGAAAAGGAGCTGCGGGAGGCCAAAGCCCAATCTGAGCTGTACCTGGATTTGATGGGCCACGATATCAACAACATGCACCAGATCGCGCTGGGGTACCTGGAGCTGGCCCGGGACCTGCACCCGGAAGCGGGCCAGACCGAGCTATTAAATAAGCCCATCGAGGTGCTGCACCGGAGCACCCAGCTCATCCATAACGTGAGAAAGCTGCAAAAGCTCAAGGAGGGCGTGTTCCGGACCCAGGAAGTGGACTTGTGCCAGTTGCTCGCGGACGTACAGCGGGAGTTCGGGGCGGTGCCGCACAAGGCCATTTCGCTGAACTTGAGCGGGTGCGAACATTGCCGTGTCCGTGCCAACGAGCTGCTGCACGACGTCTTTGCCAACCTGGTGAACAATGCGATCAAGCATACGGGGGATAAAGCTGACATCGTTATTGACCTCGACGTGGTAACGGAAAACGATGACCACGTTTGTCGGGTTACTGTCGAGGATAACGGGCCCGGCATCCCGGATGATTTCAAGCTAAAAATATTCAACAGGATGTTGAAGGGCAGCGATAAGGCGAAAGGTATGGGCCTGGGGCTATATCTGGTCAAATCGCTTGTCGACAGCTACGGTGGCCGTGTGTGGGCTGAGGACCGGGTACCGGGCGACTATACGCAAGGGGCACGATTCGTGGTCATGCTGCCAGCGGCTAAAAGCGAGGGCCTTTGAGCTCCTGCCTCATGGGTGCTGCTGGTACGCGTCAATGAGGACGTCCGGCAACGGCCAGGCATTCGAAGCGCTGAATGACTATTCCAGCCGGATAAACCGGTCAGGGCAGATCCTGATCGGGTGATCGCCCCTGACCGGGTATCTCCGTTTTTCTCTAAGAAAAAATCATACGGAAACCGGAGCGCTCGCAATGGTGCTCCTGGCGATCTTCTTATGGTCGCTGCAACTGACGAACTCCAGCAGGTACTTGTTGCCATGGCTGAACACCCGGTCGACCTCGGCCCGTTCGCCGTTGTTCATGGTAAAGATTATATGTCCCTCTTCCTTATGCAGTTCCCCGTACACACGCCTGTAGCATGTGGCACAATATGTCTCTTTCATCGTAAACCCCTTACCGGTTAATCAGGGCCGCTTTACTCGATTGCTGATCGCAACAGCTACCGGTACTTTATACATAAAGCCCAAGCTATCCGTCAGCCTGTAAAGGACAGCACTCCAATCCACTGATTATTTATTTATAGGCTGGTCATATAAAAGTCTTCTCCTGTCCGGCTTGCCGATTTTTTAAAAATTTTCCGGGCAAATGAACCCGTGGTTCGAGTCGGAATGACAGAATAAAATCATGAATCATTACTTTCCGGGCATATCCAGTTAAGGGAAATGGCTCCGGCCTGTCAGCGATCCCCGGTAGCGTCATCAGGTATCTGCCTGATAAACGTTTTATCAGATATGACGAGCCAGCCCGCTGATGACACGAGCCCGGTGGCAGCGACGATAACGCCCAGCGTCGGGATAATGTTGCCGGTATCTACCGAGACCAGCAGCATGCCGACAGTGCCCATGACGGTCATGCTGCAGCCCATCAGGGATGATGCCGAGCCGGTATCTTCTTTTTGCTGCTCCAGCATCAGGTTCGTTCCCGGAGGCCGGGAGCAGACCCCGGCGACAGTGGCCGGCAGGATGCAGAACGTAAAGGCCAGCGGACTCAGGCTGCCGAGGAAGAACACCAGCACACCGCTCGCGGCTATCGTGGCAAAGCAGGCCCGGATGATCGCGTCGCGCCGGAACCTGGCCGACAGCCTCACGTACAGCATGGGCCCGAGCAGCAGGCCGACGCCGTTGATCGCGAAGTAGAAGCTGTACGCCTGCGCGCTGGTGCCGAACTCTTCCTGAAAGACGTACGACGACGAGGCCACGTAAGCCATCGTGGCAACGCTCGTCATCGAAAACAGGGCCAGCAGGGCGGTGAATCCCGGGTTCTTCAGCACGACCCCGAGGCGCCCCAGCGACTGCGGTATGCTCACGTCGCTGCGCCGGGCGATCGTCTCCCGGTAGGCGACGCTGCCGGCCAGCGCAGCGAGACCGATGAGGGCGAGGCCCCAGAACACGCCGCGCCACGAGGTGAACGCCAGCAGGAACGCGCCGATCGCCGGGGCCAGCGCAGGGGAGATCATCACCATCGACTGGACGATGGCCAGGATCCATTCCCGTTCCCGGCTCCGGTACACGTCCTTGACGATGGCGGTCGCCACTGCGCTGGCCGCGCTGCCGCCGATCGCCTGGAAGATACGGAACGCGATGAGCTGGTAAATGTCGGACGAGCAGGCGCACAGGACGCTGGCGATCACGTAAATCGTCAGCCCGGCCAGCAGGACGGGCCGGCGCCCGTACCTGTCGCTGAGCGGCCCCCAGACCAGTATCCCGGCGGCGAAAAACACGAAGAACAGGACCAGGGTGAGGTTGACCAGGCTCACGGGGACGTTAAAGAAGGTGGCCATGCCCGGCAGGGCCGGGAGATACATGTCCATCGAGAGCGGCACGAACGCGCTCAGCAGCGCTAAGAGCGCGATCAGGCCTTTCTTTCCAAGGTACTTCTGTTCTCGTTCAGTGTTTTCCATACGATGGCCTTTTCACAGCCCTTTCTCTTTCCGTTTCCGGATTTCCTTGCCCAGCTGCCCGATCTTCTTCCACTTCTTTCGCTCTTCGGCCATAAGCACCGGGTTTTTCTTCCGCTCGATCGCCAGCAGCTCCCGCTGGAGCTTGCGGTAGCTTTCGAGCCGGACCTCCGAGAGCGTCCCTTCCTCCAGGGCCTTCTTGATCGCGCATCCCGGCTCGGTCTCGTGCCGGCAGTCGGAGAAACGGCACTGTCCGGCCAGAGCCTCGATGTCCGCGAAGGTCTCCTGCAGCCCGTCCCCCGCGTCCCAAAGCTGAAGCTCCCGCATGCCGGGGTTGTCGACGATGACGCCGCCGCGTGCCAGCAGGATCAGCTCTCTTGTCGTGGTCGTGTGCCGGCCGCGGCTGTCGTCTTCCCGGATATCGGCGACTTTCTGGCGTTCCGCGCCTTCGAGGGCGTTGATGAGCGTGGACTTGCCGACCCCGGACGAGCCCAGCAGCGCGACGCTCCGCCCCTCCCGGAGATACGGGGACAGCTGCTCCAGGCCGGTCTTTTCCGTAGCGCTGATCGCAAAGACCGGAACGTCGGGCGCGATCGCCTTCACGGTCCCGATGCCGGCCTCCACGTCAGCGCAGACGTCCGCTTTGCTCAGGACGATCACCGGCCCGGCGCCGCTCTGCCGGACGACGGCCAGGTACCGCTCCAGCCGGCGCAGGTTCAGGTCCTTGTTAAGCGAGGTCATGATGAACGCGGTATCGATGTTCGTCACCATCACCTGCTCCCCGGCAGCCCGGCCTGCGTCCTTCCGGGAGATCTTGCTTTTTCGCGGCAAAATCGCAGCGATGGTGTAGGTGCCGGAGGCGTCCCGGGACAGCGCCACCCAGTCGCCGACGGCCGGGTAGTGGCCCTCCTGGCGCAGCCGCCCCGGTACGTGAGCCCGGACTTCGCCGCCCGTCGTCAGGGCGTTACAGACGTTCCTGTTCACGCCACAGATCCGGCCCGGCTGGCATCCGATCGCGTACTCCCGGAAAGCCTCCCCGAAGAACGCGTTCCAGCCCAGTTGTTTCAATAAAGGATCCAACGTAAAACCCTCTGTTCC
>MVRA01000082.1 GCA_002067315.1 Methanocella sp. PtaU1.Bin125
CGCGAGACCAGCGCCAGCAGCTCCCGCCAGTAGCCGGCGTCGCGGAGCGCCTGCCAGGTGTCGATGCGGCCCCGGGTGTCTGCGACGACCAGTATCGGCCGGTCGTCGCCCGCGATCGGCTCCTCGGGGACGGGCGGGTCGCCCTTATCCGGCTCGATGCCCTCGTGCTTCGTGGCCGCCATGATCGTGTCGCTACCGGTCATGATGCAGTCGGCGTCGAGGGCCGCGGCCGCGTCGTAAAACAGGTCCCCGTCCGGCATGAACCCCCGGATCCGGCCGTCGAGGCTCATGATATTGTGGGTGACCACGTAAGGCCTGACCATAACATGCTCCATATCATTATCTTTTTCGATGACCAAAAAACCTCTGGAAGCGCGTTTTATAATAACGATGACAACATGATCGTTGATCAAATGACTGTTCAGGATAAGGTACGACAGATCGCAGAGGCCGAGGGCGCCGACTTCTTCGGCGTCGCCGACCTGACGCCTGCCCGGGCTGAGGTCACGCGGCAGGGCGGGGAGCGGATCGCCTCTTACCCGCGGGCGATCTCGATCGGCATCCGGCTGTTCGACGAGATCGTGGACCAGCTCCCTGACCGGGACCAGCGCGCGGTCGCCGTCAGCTACCGTCACCACCTGTACGACGTGATCAACGACCGGCTGGACTATGTCGCCTCGCGCATCGCCAGCGAGCTCCAGCGGGCCGGGTACCGGGCGTACCCCGTCCCGGCGTCGAAGCGGGCCGACGACGAGCGCATCTGCGCCGTCTTCTCGCATAAGCTCGCCGCCCATCTTGCCGGCCTGGGCTGGATCGGCAAGAGCTGCCTGCTGGTCACGCCGGAGGCCGGGCCGAGGGCGCGGTTCATCACCGTGCTCACCGACGCGCCGCTGGCTGCGGGCACCCCGATGGACGCGGCCTGCGGCGACTGCACGGAATGCGCGGACATCTGCCCGGTATCCGCGATCACCGGGCGCGGCTTCCGCGGGGACGAGCCCCGGGAGGCCCGGCTCGACGCCCGGAAGTGCGAGCAATACTTCAACCGGATGGAAAAGGAAGGCAAACCGGCCGTCTGCGGCATGTGCCTCTACGTCTGCCCTCATGGCAGACATTGATACTGCTGTCTTCAATATGTGAACGAAAGGCAGCAGGGTTAAAGGCCGCAGAGATCGCAGAGGGGCGCAGAGAACGCAGTTTCATTTAAAGACGATAACCTGAAATCTGAAAGGGAAACTGCGCTCTCCGCGTTCCTCTGCGGTCTCTGCGGCCTTTAACTGCGTCCTGGCGTTCCACCACCATGTGCCTTTAATATAACCCGGCCCACCTACGCATCCAGACTGACGGTCTTTTTGATGTTCTTCAGCTGCATGGCGACATCCTTGCCCAGCAGGCTGCACCCGAACAGCTCGTTCTCCGTGGGCTGGTACTTCACCCTGATCACCGGGTCGAGGACGGTGAAGCCCATCTGTCGCAGGCGCTCCGCCACCAGGACAGGCCCCTGGCCGCTCCAGCCGTAGGAGCCGAAGACAACGGCGATCTTGCCTTTCACGTCTCGCCCCGCGAGGTCGTCGAGCAGCCTCAAGATCGGCTTCGCCGGGTGGTAATTAAACGTCGGCACCCCGAAGCCGACGGCGTCCGCGGCGAGCAGGTCTTCGACCTTCACGTCGAACGCGTCGACTGCGACGGCGTCGAGCTTCAGCGACTTCGCCCCTTCCACGATAGCGTCGGCCATAGCCTTCGTGTTTCCCGTCGTGCTGTTGTACGCGATGATGAACCGGGCCATAATTGACATCTACGCTCCCCGGCGGTAAAAAGTTCGCGGTACATTACTTTCATGACGCTCTCACCGTCAGCCTATTATATCATGAGACGATCTCTTGTGAGAACGCTGCGGATGGTTGACTATGGATCACGTCGTATATGTAAGCAGGTCGCTGAAAGAGCTGGATAAGCTGATCGCCGGAGGACGCTCGATGCTCGTCCGCGGGTCTACCGGAAAGAAAGTGCCTTACGGGAAGGTGAACGCCGGAGACAGGCTGTTCTTTGCCACGGGCAACAGCACCCGGAACGTGGTGAAGGCGGCGGCGTCTGCCGGCGAGGTGTACGACTCGCCGAAGCTGTCCGGCATCGAGCCGGAGTGCCTGCTGGCCGGCCACGCCAGCGAGCTCCAGCTCAGTGACGTGGAAATGGCCAAGTGGTCAGTCAAGAAGTACCTGACGCTGATCGCGCTGCAGGACTTCAGCCCGATCGTGCCGTTCAGCATCGCGGCCCGCGGCGACGGCGAGACGGACGACTGGATCGTGCTGGACAACATCGACGAGATCATCGAGTAGGTCACCGAACCGGCGATCGGCCCGGCCCATGACGTCTCAGGCCGTAGCGATCGCAGGCTTCGCCACGCGGCGACTGCGGTTTAATTAAAAACGTTGACATATCGTTATACTGCTGCGTTACCGGACTCCGGTCCGGGCTTCCGGAATAATTTTTGCGGAGGCTTAGCGTGGGACCGCACTCTCGCGACGATGCGACGAATCGCGACGGGCGCGACGACTGTTAAATGATAACGGATTGTCATATCATTCTTCGAGAAACGTCGCGGTCGTCGCGTTTCGTTGCGCGCGTCGCGGGATTGCGTACGGTGTTTAGCCGTGGCGGAGCATTCGTCGCAGCCTCGATAGGCTATTCGACGGGCGGTATACCCGGGACGGGCGCGACGAATCGCAACGGGCGCGACGACTGTTAAATGATAACGTTGTTTAATCGTTCTTCGGGAATCGTCGCGATCGGCGCGAGAATTGACTGCGGCAGGCCCCCGGCACGAAGCACATTTTCATTGAATCGGCCGATCCCAAAAACGCATAGGGACCTAACTATTTATGGCGGGCCGGCTTCTGTATCGGTTGGCGAAGGTTTCACCGGAGGCCTCACAGGGTCTTTCTGTGGGGGCTTTTACGGTGCCTTCTCCGGCGACTTTATCGGCTTCTTTACCGGGTCTTTATTTACCGGCCGGTACTTATAGACCGGTTGTTTCTTAGCCGGGGGCTGGTCGTGGTGCGGGGGCCGCTCGTGGCGCGGGTCTTTGATCGGCACCAGGATCGGCTGCACCACCCTGACCGGCGTCGGCCGGGGCGTCGTGACCATGGGGGGCGTGACGACGATCCGGCCGCTCTTAGTGGCGGTCTGTGTGCCGTCCGTCACGTTCAGCGTCACGGTGTATGTGCCCGGCCTGTTATAGGTATAAACGGGGTCCTGCAGGGTCGAATAGCTGCCGTCGCCGAAGTCCCACTCCCACCCGGAGGGGCTGCCCTCGCTGGTGTCGGTGAACTGCACGGTTAGCGGCGCGGCGCCGGTGTTGACGTCCGCCATGAAGTCGGCTGACAGCTGGCCGGGCCAGCCCCGGGCGGTCGCGCCCGTCGCGACGACGGCAATCGCCGCGAGGGCTAAAAGAAAAATACTTACCGTTTTCATTAGAGAGTCGCCTCAGATTGTATCTGTAGCATAATTGATGATGACCTGTATGTAATTGCCCCGGAGGACGCCGGTCATCCCTGCGATCGCTGCCGGTTACGGGGTATACGGGGCCAATCCATACTCTGATAACGAAAAAGGGGATAAATATTATATATACTTTCATTTAAGCAGTAAATTGGAGCTATTTTCTAATACTTAGCTTAAAATATGGTTAAAAAAGATATACGGCCATGGATATCGCTATCCTGCCCCTTTCAGGGCATACGGCATACTATAGAAGTATCCGGCCGCTAATAATCTTCGGTCGCCTGCGTTTTCTCCGCGGCCCGGGCCTCGACGAACGAGCTGCCGATCACGATGACAATGCCGATGACGGCGACTGCGGTAAATACCGGGTGCAAACCGATAGTGCCCGAAGGCGTAATGGAGAAGATGGCGCAACCGGCTAACCCGACGGTTGACAGGATTGCCCCTGCAGTCACGATGATTCCGCTGTGTATTGGTCTGTTTATCATGTTTTCACCAGCATTTGTCTTCAGTCACCCGGCCGCCATGGTGCGAGAGGGCTCTCTCATGTTCGGGAACACCAGAAGCCCATCGGGTCCGGACATGGTACGCTATGCTGATATAGCGCACTATGTCACTACAATATATCATTATTATTCATTACACTTAAGTTTTACTGTCGAAAAATCCGGTATAATCATGCGTAGCTATGCAGGCCCGGGATGAGGTAAGAGACCCCGACATAGGTGAAAATGACTGACAGGAAGCCCAATAGCGATAAATACGCAGCATCCTCGCCTTTCATGCCCCGGAGGCGCAGGCCCGCGTAAATGGCGTATATCACTATGGTGATCAGCGCCCAGGTCTCTTTGGGGTCCCACGACCAGTACGAGCCCCAGGCGGCGTTCGCCCATATCGCGCCCATGATCGTGCCGGCGACGAGTAAGCCCAGGCCGGTGCAGGCTGATATCATCGCGATCCGGTCCAGTCGGGCAAGCGCCGGAGCGTCTCGCCGGCCCTTGAGCAGGCTATAGATCATCGCACAGGACGCCATCGCCGATACGGCGAACAGCCCGTAGGAGGCGATCACCACGGGCACGTGCGCCAGGAGCCAGCGGCTGTTCAATGCCGCCGACAGTACGGGGTCAGGCTCCCAGAGGTAAGCTGAGAACAGGGACAAAATGGCCGTCAGTGCGGATAGCGCCATCACAAGTGGCGCGGGCTCGCCCTTCCGGTGCAGAGCGGCCGCTGCCAGGCCCGTGATCAGCGCCATCAGCGCTGCGGACTCGTATAGCTCCGCCCATGGCGCCCGCCCGGCCGTAAGCCATCGGAGCGCCAGCGTAAGAAATATCAAGGCGCAGCAGGCAAACGCGCAATACTTCGCGCTTCTTTTATGGGAGGTGAACTTGGACACGATTAATGCGCCCGCTGCCGCTGCGCCTGTGATCAGTAAAGCCTGTTCCGGCTGCAATCTTCCATCCTCAAAACCTATATATCCAGCCTGTATTAGTATAACACTTTACTAAAATAGTTATTGTTAACTAAAAACAATTACCACGTGATCGCGATGGCCAGCAAATACTACTTCAGCACCCGGGACCTCCTCGTCATCGCCGTGCTCGCGGCGCTCGGCGGCGTCCTCTCCACGTACGTCAGCTACCTCGCCAATATGATCAACCACCTCGTCGGCGTCCCGTTCGGCGCCGGCAACGTGGTCGCCGGCCTGCACGTCCTCTGGCTGCTCCTGATGATCGCCATCACCCGCAAGATCGGCGCCGGGCTGATCGGCGGGGCGCTCAAGGGGTTCGTGGAGTTCATCACCGGCAACCCGCACGGCCTTGTCGTGGTCGCGATCTCGACGATCGAGGGCCTGGGTGCCGAGCTGGGCTACTGGCCGCTGAAGAAATACCGGACCGCAGCCTATATGCTGGGCGGCGGCCTCGGGGCGTTCGCTAACGTCCTCGTGTTCCAGCTGCTCTATAACTCCTACGGGAACGTGTACCTGTTCGGCATCTGGGGCGGGCTGGCCTTCGTGTCGGGCGCGGTGATCGCCGGCTACTTCACCGGCGGCATCATGGAGAACCTCGAGGACGCCGGCATCGTGCGCCGGGAAAAGCAGAAGAAGAGCTTCCTCTCGTTCAGCGTCCCCAAGGCGTTCGCGCTGGTCCTCGCGGTCGCCATCCTCTTCTCGGCGATCTACTATTTCGCCCTCGTGCAGGTGAGAGAGGACCCGATGGTGATCCATGTGACCGGCAAGGTCGTGGAGCCGAAGGACTACTATCTGCCCACGTATAAATCACAATATATCACGGTCAACACGCCCATGGATGGCACCTACAAGCATTATCCCGCCCAGGACTACACCGGGCTGTCGATCGACTTCATCCTGGACGATGCCCGGGCCAGCCCCGACGCCACGAAGATCGACGTGGTCGCCGCCGACGGCTATTACCAGACCTTCAACATCACCGACCTCCGGGGGAAGGGCCTGCTCCTGAACGTCTCGGACGTGGAAAGCGATGCGGAGTACGTCCGGCTGGTCGCGCCCGGGTTCGCCGGCGGCATGTGGGTGCGAAAGGTCAATAGCATCAAGGTCTACTGATTCATCATGAAGCCTGTCCTGCCTGCCGTATCCATCAAGGCGCTGTCCTTTTCCTTCTTCAACGCCGATCGCCGGGCACTGGACGGGATCGACCTGGACATCCCCGAAGGCCAGTTCGTCGCGATCACCGGTCCATCCGGCTGTGGCAAGTCAACGCTGGCGATGGCCATCGGTGGCTACATCCCGCACGTCGTCGAGGGCCGGCTGGAAGGCAGCGTGGAAGTCGGGGGCCTGCGCACCGACCGGGCCCGGCTGGCCGACCTGTCGACCCGTGTCGGCATCGTGCAGCAGGATCCCGAGTCGCAGCTCTGCACACTGGACGTCGACGACGAAGTGGCCTTCGGCCCGGAGAACCTGGCCCTGCCCGCCGACGAGGTGCGGGCGCGCGTCGGGCGATCGCTGGCGCTGGTCGACGCGCTGCACCTCAGGGGGAGGAACATCTACGAGCTGTCCGGCGGGGAGAAACAGCGGGTCGCGATCGCGTCTATCCTGGCTATGGCGCCGGGAGTGCTCATACTCGACGAGCCCACCTCGAACCTGGACCCCACGGCCACGGCGGAAGTGCTGGCGGCCGTCGCGAAGCTGCGGCAGGCGACGGGCCTGACCATCGTCGTGATCGAGCACAAGCTGGACCGGGTGATGCCGCTGGCTGACCGGCTGCTCATCATGGACCGGGGCCGGATCGTCCTGGACGGCCGGCCTGCGGAAGTCCTGCGGCAGTACCGCGAGCGGATCAAAGAGATGGGCATACGGTTGCCGGCCGAGCCGGGCTCCCGGTGGCGCTGCGCCCCCCGGGACCATCCGGCACCGGCGGAATGCGTGGAAACCGTGAAGGTGCAGGGCCTGCGGTCGGGTTACGACGGCCGGGAGGTGCTGCACGATGTCAACTTTAAAGCGTGCGGCGGGGAGATCGTCGGCATCATCGGGCCGAACGGCTCCGGCAAGACGACTTTCCTGACGCACCTGCTCGGTATTCGCCGGCCCGGCCAGGGATCGGTTGCGGTCTGCGGCATGGACACGCGGGCGGTCAAGGTCTCCCGGCTGGCCCGGTCCGCGGGCTACGTCTTCCAGAATCCCAACCACCAGATCTTCGAGCGCACCGTCCGGGGCGAGGCCGGCTTCGCCTGCGACAACTTCGGCATCGGCCGGGAGACGTGCGATCGCCGGGTCGACGAAGAGCTGGCCCGCTTCGGGCTCCTGGACTACGCGGACCGGCACCCGCTCGGGCTGAGCTTCGGCGAGAAACGCAGGCTTAACCTCTGCTCCGTGCTCCCCCACCAGCCCCAAGTCCTGCTGCTCGACGAGCCGTTCGTGGGCCAGGACTTCTTCAAGGTGGCCGTCATGATGGACGAGCTGCAGGGGCTGAAGCGGGAGGGCAAGACGATCCTGATGGTCTCCCACGACATCGACATGGTCTATCGGCACTGTGATCGCGTGGTGCTGTTCCTCGACGGCCGGATCGCGGTGGACGACGCTCCCGAGGCCGCCCGCACGCGCATCGCGGCGCTGGGCATGAACGAATACCTGCCGGGGGGCTGCCCTTGAGGATAAGGTACGAGCCGGGGACGACGTTCGTCCACGCCCTGAACCCGATGACGAAGCTGGCGGCGCTGGTGTTGTTCAGCATCGGCATCTTTCTCGTCGCCAGCATCCCCGTCGAAGCGGTAGTCTTCCTGTCGCTGGTCGCTCTCATAGCGCTTATCCGGGCTCGGGCGATCGCGTCGCTGCTCGCTTCCAGGTTCCTGCTGTCCTTCACGGTGCTGCTATTCCTGGTGCAGGTCGTCTTCAACGCCGGCGGTGCGGTCTATTTTTCGATACCGCTCATCCTGTTCAGCATACCGGTAACGGCGCACGGCGTCGCGGTCGGCGTCGTGCTGGCCCTGCGCTTCGTCTGCATCATCCTGGCCAGCGCCATCTTTGTCTTTACGACCGACCCGGGTGAGCTGGCCTACGCCCTGATCAGGGCCGGGGTCCCTTACCGGTATGGCTTCATGCTGGTCACCGCCATCCGTTTCATCCCCGTGTTCGAGGCGGAGGCCGGCACCGTCCGGTGCGCCCAGCAGGCCCGGGGGCTGGACATCGACGGCAAGGGGTTCCGCGCGCTGCTCAACTCCGCGCGGTACACGCTGATGCCGCTGGTCGTCTCCGCGCTGTCTAAGGTCGACGTACTGGTCATCTCCATGGAGGGCCGGGCCTTCGGCGTCAGGCCGCGCCGCACGTCCCTGCGCGAGGGCCGGTTCACCTTGACCGACGCCGCCGTCATCGTGCTCGCGATACTCGTTTTCACCCTGTTGCTCTACTTTGCTTTCACCGGTCAGTTCCAGCTCCCGCAGATCGTAACATACGACGATTGACGGTCTGTTAACTAATTATGATTACATAATCTTTAATATGTAAGAACAATATGCTTACTGTACCTGTTAATGGGATTAAATAGCAAGGTGTGTGTTATGCAACTCAAGAAGATATCGGTGATACTGACTATTGCGATGATGATCGCGATCGCAGCAGCCTTATCCGGCTGCACGAGCCCGACGCCGACGGCGGCGCCTTCCGGCGGAGACCTGAAGTCCGGCCTCCCGGCCACCCTGGACTACAGCATCCAGGTGACCGGCGGCTCGACGCCTGTAACGCTGTCGTACGCGGACCTCAAGGCCATGGAGCTCAAGGAGCTTAAAGGCGTCTCGACGGTCAACTCCGTCGGCACGGAGACCTCCGGCGACTTCATCGGCGTGCCCCTGATCGAGATCGCGAAGAAGGCCGGCCTGCCCACGGGCGAGGTCTCCTTCAAGGTCGTCGCGGCGGACGGCTACGGCATCGACTATTCGATGGAGCAGATGAACGCCGGCATCCTCGCGCTGAAGACTAACGGCGTCGCGCTGAACAACAATATCAACGACGATAACAACTGCATCCGTATCGTGATCCCGGGCGAGCTTAAGAACATGTGGCTGAAGATGCCCGCGAAGATCGAGGTCACCGGCGGTGCCGCGAAGGCGATAGCGCTTTCAATCTCCGGCGCTAACGTCACGACAAAGAAGAACTACGCGCTGGACGACCTCAAGGCCATGCCGCAGAAGTCGATCGACACGATCGGCAAGGATAACGCCACTAAGACCTACACGGGCGTCTCGCTCAATGCGTTGCTCGACGCGGTCGGGCCCAAGGGCGAATACGTCCAGTTCATCAGCGGCGACGCGGATGGCTACAACAAGACGATCAAGATATCGGACATCAGGAACAGCCCTGACGCGATCATCTCGATCGGCGAGAACGGCAACCTGAAGAACGTCATCCCCGGGCTGTCGACGGGCAACTGGGTGGGCAACCTGACCAAGATCCGGATCGACTGAAAGGCGCGGTAAAAATGCAAAAAGCGTACAAGTACCTGATAGCGGGCCTGGCGATCGGATTGATCGTCGCCGCCGTCGGCACCTATGCGATCACTGCCGGCCAGGGCCAGGCTAACGAGCTCGACTGCGACGAGTGCCACGCGGAAGGCCACGGCAGCGTGATCGCGCCGGACATCAACGTGAACGGCACGATCCTGCTGACCGGCGACTCGCCGAAGGACGAATACGTGATCGTGGACGGCATCTTCGCGCTACCCCAGCGTGAAATAATCACGCTGGAGTCGCAGAACGCCAGCGTCGCCTCCCGGGGCGTACCCGTGCTGGACTTCCTGAAGGCCCACGGCGTCAGCAATTTCGACGCCCTGGTGATCTACGCAGACGACTTCGTGCTCGAGCTAAAGCGGGCCGACGTTACGGAGGACACGATCTTCGTGCCCAAGGAGTTCTCGCTCCGCATCCTTGGCAGCAACATGCCGGTCTCCACCTGGCTCGAGGGCATCCGGACCATCGACGTCGTGGGCGGCCCGGCCGGCGACTCGATCACGGTAAACGGCCAGGAGGTCACCTTCGGGCAGATGCTCGAGGGCGGCATCCAGACCATGCCCGTCAGCGAGCGCACGATCGGCTACATTTACCGGGACAGCAACTACGCCTACGACACGGCGTTCATGGTCACCGGCATCAGCCTGAAGGACCTGCTGTTCAAGCAGGGGCTTACCGACTTCAACAGCGTCACCATCGACGGTGTCTCGCTGAGCCGGAACGGCGTGCTGACCGGCAGCTATTTCCTGACCCGGAACGACGGCGTCATCGTGCTGGCGACGGCCGACAAGAACCGGCCGAACTGGCCGGAAGTGAAGTCGATCACGGTGGCGTGAAATGAAGCGATATATGTCGACAGCGCTGGCGCTGCTGTCGCTCCTTTTTATTATCGCCCTGTCCGGCTGCATCGGCAGTAATGCGCAGTGGTCGATGGTCCTCAATGGCGACAGCCGCATGTCGATCAACGAATCGGCGTACGAAGACCTGAGCAACTGTAACCTGACCGTCAACGGCGTCAACGGCATACCGCTGGAGTTTTTCCTGTACGACTACGGGCTGTACCCGCTGGTGTCCGTATCGCTCGACGGTAAGGAATACAACTGGAGCCAGGTGACGTACGCTGCGGAGCTGGACGTGCCGTTCCTCGTGCTCCCGAACGGGAGCGTCTACGACGGCGAGTCGGTCCTGCGGGTGAGCAACATAAACGTCACGCTGTCTGAAAAGCCACAGCGCACTACGCTGGAGATCGCGCCGTCGGTCGCTTACGCCCTGGGCGCCGGAGGGAGCCAGGGCCTGATCGGTCAGCCGGCAGACCGTGTGGTGGTCTTTTACGTCGACGGCCTGGGCTACGAGCGATACCTCGAGGCCAGAGACCTCGGCATCATCGAAAACATCACGGCGCTGGGCGAGCCTGTCGTGGCCGTATGCCAGTATCCCTCGGTCTCCCAGGTCAACGCCGATTCGCTCGTCACCGGCATAGCGTCGGACATTCGCGCGGGAAACTTCCGTAGCTACTATCCTTCCGGTAAGACCGTGCTGGAGACGGTCGAAGACAGCGGCAAGACCTCATTATGGGTCGCCGGCCGGTCGACCCCGGTCAACATGGGCGATCTGGTGCTATACCTCAAGACCTTCGACAGCAACGGCTACGAGGCCAACGAAGTGGCCGAAGAGGCCATCCGGCAATACTGCGACGAAGACATCGACCTGCTGTTCGTCCACTTTAAGGACCCGGACAAGTTCCAGCACATCAACGGGCCGTTCTCCGAAAAAGGCCGGGCCTCGCTGGAGTATGTCGACGAGCAGCTCGGCCGCGTGACAGATGTCCTCAGGCCGGGCACGGCCGTAGTACTGTTTGCCGACCACGGAGGACACAACACCATCGCCGGAGGCAACCACGGGACGCTGCTCTCGTCAGACATGATCGTGCCCATCGTCGTGCACGTCGTATGATCAGGACGGGCCCCGGGCCCGAACCGGCAGCTATTTCCCGCACACGGACAATGGCTATCGTACTGGCGGCGGCCGGTAGGACCGGCCCCCTGCCAGGGGTAGCCCGATATGATGTCATCTATGAGAATATCTCCCGCGGCGGTCGCCGTCTTTCTTTCGTTGCTGGCCGTGGCCGTGGGCGGCTGCATCAATAGTGCCGGCGCCTGGACGATCACCATTAATGGAAATCCTCAGTACGTGATCGACCGTACCGTCTATGACGGCTTCGGGTACAGGCTCACGATCAACGGCACCACCGGCGTCCCGCTGGAACAATTCCTGTACGCGGAGGGCCTGTACCCGGTGACGGAAGTCACGATCGCCGGCCGCTCCTACGACTGGAACGCGCTGGCTAACGCGACCACCTTCGAGCTGCCGCTGCTTGTCACGGCCGACGGCCGCGTCTTCGACGGCCAGGGCTACCTGCGTGCGGGCAACATCAACGTCACCGTGGCCGATCGGCCGGCTCATACCTCGCTCGACATCGCGCCGTCGATGCTTTACGCCCTCGGGCTGGGCGGTGACGACACCCTGATACAGGGCCGGTCGGACCGGGTCGTGCTCTTTTACGTCGACGCGATGGGCTACGAGCGCTACGAGCAGGCGAAGAGCCGGGGTATCATCAATAACATCACCTCCCTCGGGGCCCCGGAAAAGCTGGCCTGCATGTACCCGTCCGTCTCGATCGTCAACGGCAAGACGCTGATCACGGGTATGCCGCCGGACGCCGGCAAAGGAGATTACGAGTCGCATCTCCCCGACGGCCCGACCGTCCTGGAGACCGCGGCGCAGCACGGCCTGATCGCTTACTGGATAGGCGGTAATACCTCGCCCGTCGACCCGGGCGATTTCAGGATCAGCTGTCCGGACCGGAACGAGAACGGCTACGAGGCCGACGAGGTGACGACGGAGGCCATCCGGCAATACGGCAGCGGGGCCGACCTCCTGTACGTGCACTACAAAGATTCGGACACCATCGCCCACGTTTACGGGCCGTTCTCCGATGAGGCGATGGCCTCCCTCGAGTACGCCGATATACAGATCGGCCGGATGCTGCCCTGCCTGGACCCGGGCACCATCGTCATCGTATACGCAGACCACGGCGGCCACAAAGTGCCCGGCGGCGGCAACCACGGATGCCTGATCCCGTCCGACATGATCGTGCCCTTCATCGTACACGTGATCTGAACGGTGAAGACTGAGAGGTATTCCGGCGGTGGAGGCGGTCGCTGGCGGGCTCTGTCGAGCGCCATCGCGCGCGGGCGGATGCTCCGGCCGGGCATACGACGGCAGCTCTGCTTGTTTTCCATCGTTGATTCCTGGCCAAGACTCCGGTCGTCAAACCACTTCGGTGGAAAATTCGTAGGATTTGCGCGCCAGCATATGTCGTTTGCCGCCTTCGGCGGGCCATCCGTACTACCCTCCCTCCCACCCCGGGCGCGCAGCGCTGCTATGATTGACGATATGATGGGGGGGGGTTAACCTTTTTTCATCATCCCTACCTGACCATGATCCGGATCGTCGACCGACTTTCATGAAATTTTTGACTGCCCTGGCCTGAAAACCGCTGTAAAGAAAATCCTTGGCGCTCCTGGCGTCCTGGCGACCTGGCGGCATCTAACTTTGCGTTCCTGGCTCCCTTGGCGTTCCCGGCGAGCGTGACAGCAGTCGGATTGCACGGGCAAGGCCGTATCGAGGCCGGCCAGAATATTACGGTAACCCCGTTAGTCACGATGTCTTCGACGCTTCACTATTACCCTGCGCAGCCATCAAAACGTAGATGTCGGCCACGCATTCCGGATCGGCGCGCTTGAAGTTCAGGTAGCATAACGGGCAATAGGTGACGACTTTTTTGCCGCTGCCGCTCTCCCGGGCCATCGTCTTCGCCCGGTGTTCGGCGATCAGGCGGTCCCACGAGATCAGGCCGCCGCCCGCGCCGCAGCACCCGCCGGTGCTCCCTTCTCCGGCGTGGGCTACGATTGCTCTCACCAGGTCCTCCCGGCCTTTCGCGTGGCACGAGTCGTGGATGACGACGTCTTTCTCCTCGACCTTCGCGTCCTTCATCAGGTCCAGCGCCAGCGTGACCCCGGGCGCGAAGCCGTCCCGGCCTCTGTACAGCTTCTCGAACGCCTCGTAGCAGCCGGGGCAGACGGTGATGATGCGTTTTACGCCTGCCGCCTT
This sequence comes from Methanocella sp. PtaU1.Bin125, assembly GCA_002067315.1. Classification (GTDB taxonomy): domain Archaea; phylum Halobacteriota; class Methanocellia; order Methanocellales; family Methanocellaceae; genus Methanocella_A. The sequence goes on from MVRA01000082.1 coordinate 13,648, forward strand.
GAACTTCGCGATGTTCGCGTCGATCGCCCGCCCGGCCGAGGCCAGGTCGCCCAGGTTGTACATCGTGTAGCCGCAGCACGTCTCGTCGGCCATGGTATAGTACCGGATGCCTCTCGCGTCCAGTAATTTTTTTGCCGCGGCCACGATCTCCGGCGTCCGGTAGCGCGACGTGCACCCCACGAAGAGCAGCGTGTCGCACGGGCTGCCCGCGTCCGCGCGGCCGCCGTCGGCCAGCACGCCGTAAGCGTTCCCGGCGCTCGCGACGGCATCCCTGATCATGGCAAGGTGCGGCGGCACGATGCCTTTGCGGACGGCTTTCTCGCGCGTCAGCCGCTGGACCGGAGCCAAAAAGCAGCCGTTGCACAGGGTGCAGCTGTACAGGCTTTTGATGTCTCCGGCGTTCAGGTTCCCGGTGAGCGCGAGCTTCACGAGCCGGTTGATCGACCGGTGAGGCGACTGCCACGAGTCCTGCGTGTGTTCCAGCGCCGGGCACCGGGAGCGCCAGAACATCAGGAACGGGCAGACCATGACTCCGGAGTAGACGACGACGGCCAGGCCGGCGAGGAACGCCGTGCTCAAGGGCACGAACGGGTCGAGGGTGTAGCCGCCGATCAGGTTACTGTAAGGCATATTCAGCGGCAATACTGTGATAACCGCGAGCGCCAGGCAGAACGCCGCGCCGATCCTGCGATAGTCCTTCCCCCATCGCTCGAACCTGAACCGGAAGGCCGTGGCGAAGATGATCACACCCAGGCCTGCCAGTATCACCGTGCTGACCGGCGCAAACGAGCACATCGAGTTGTAGCCGAGATAGTTATTCCGGTACAGCAGGTGATCGTTCGGGTACTGCGCCTCATGGCAAACGTGACAGGCCGGGTCGCCCAGGAACCACATGTCGGGCGCCAGCGTCATCAGCCCGGCAATGATCAGGACGACCGACAGGAACAGGGCCAGCTTCCGGCCTGTGGTAGTTGGCATCTCCATCTGATTAGCTGCCGATCGTATAAATAATATATCGTTTCAGGTTACATATCATTTAAAAATTAACCGTTATTGCCTGACACCGGTATGCTTCTCATACGGTGGAAAACGAAGCGGCTTCGGCCCGCTCGATGCGCAGGAAGAACACATAGTACGCGACGGCGGCTACGAAGTACACGACGCAGGTGATCATGTACGGCAGCAGGTAGTTCGACTGCGCCATCATGAGGCCGCTCAGGAACGTGCTCAACGCCAGGAAAATGTTCCAGCCCATCTGGGTGAGGCTGCTGACTGTCGCGCGCTCTTCCCCGGCGACGATCTCCATGTTGAAGCTCGTGATCGCCGGGTTGGCCATGTTCATCAGCATCATGCGCATGATGTACGCAAAGCCCGCCACGTAGATGTTCATGGTGAACGCGATCAGGACCAGGAACGGTATCGAGAGCAGCTCGGTCAGCGCGATCGTGCGGACCTTGCCGAAGCGCTCCGTGATCACGGGTATCAGGAGGAGCCCGAACACCATGACGACCTGGCCGATGGCGAAGATGACGCCGATCTGCCCCTCGGACGCGGCCAGCACCTTGTGGAAGTACACGTTGAAGAACGGCACGATCATGCCCGCGCCGATGCCGATCAGGACGTTGACGAACACCAGCCGCTGCACGTTCCGGTTGCGGACGACCCGGGCCACCAGCCGCAGCCGCTCCAGGCGGGCCAGGGCCGGCCGGTCTTTTTCGCTGATCAGGAGCAGCGGCACGAACGTCAGCAGCACCGAGGCCAGCGACAGGTAGAGCGTATACCTGAAGGGCAGGACGGTCGCGATGCCCATGCCCAGCGCCATGGCAAAGACGCCCGGGAGCAGGCCGCCGACCAGGCTGCCCAGCACGCCGGAGGACATGTTGACGACCGAGCTCATCGAGAACAGATGCATACGCTCCTCCCGGGTCGAGTTCTCGGCCATGAAGGGCGCGCTGGCGACGACGGTGAGGCCCGAGGCGATGCCGTACAGGACGCTGGCCAGGATAAGCATCTCGCCGGCGGTGATCGTGTACATCAGCGCCAGCGCCAGCGCCAGGATGCCGCTGGCGACCATCAGTGTCCTGCGCCGGCCGATCCGGTCGCAGAGCATGGCGGCCGGGACGGAAAAGATGCCCGTGGAAACGTAGACGGCCCCGAGCAGGACGCCCAGGAAGTCCTCGTGATAGCCCAGCTTCAGCACGTACAGGTTGAAGATGACGCCGTAGATGCCCGTGTTCAGCGCCAGGAAGAACTGGAATGCCAGGAACTTCCGGGCGTTGGGGGTGAACTGCCGGACGCGGGACAGGTACGATGATAGTCCGAAGGGCAAGGCTTGACACGCGCTCCTGTTCAGGTAATATCCTGGTTTTTAAACAGCATGACGGCGGCCGTCAGCAGCAGCAAGGCGTACCCGAGCAGGAACGCCACGTTCGCCCACAGCGGCAGGCCCGCGATGGCCGTGCCGGTATTGCCGCTCAGTAGCTGAGACACCATGCCATGGCTCATCGGGTCGACCCAGATCATAGCCTTCGCGTAGACCGGGTACAGGTCGAACGTGTCCCCCGCGTAGAACAGCATGCTCTCCTGCGCGGCGAACAGGCCGACGATGTTGCCCATGGTGCTCGTCATGAAGAGGACGACCCACGCCAGAAACGCGGCCATGATAGAGATGAACGGGTTCTTCGTGACCGTCGAGACGAGGACGCCGATGGCGATATAGGCCGCCAGCATCAGGTTCTCGGCCAGGATCGCCCCGACGAAGGGGATCAGGTCGCCCGGCGCCGGCATGGTGCCGCTGAAGACGGCCGTCAGCGCATAGGCCAGCAGGGCGCAGGCCGTGAACAGCGTGGCGATCACGGCGAGGCACCCGAGGTATTTGCCGATAACGACAGAGCTCCGCTCGACCGGCTTCGACAATAGCTGATAGACGGTCCGGTCCTTCTTTTCCAGCGACAGCGTGTCGGCCGATATGATCACCGCCAGCAGCGCCACGATGAGGTTGAGCGACTCCATCATGCCGAGCACCATATACGGCCGGGTATCCTTGCTGACATAGCCCGTGACCAGCGAGAGCACGACTGCGAACAGCAGATAGAAGAAGCCGATGAAGATGAACCGCTTCGAGCCGACGTTGTCCCGGAACTCTTTCGTGGCGATGGTCCCGATGTTCCTGATTTCTCTCTGTGCGTCGTACACGGTCAGCCCTCCTTCCGTTCGCCGACCACCTTGAGGAACGCGTCCTCCAGCGTCGGCATCGTCTCCCTGATCTCCCTGACCCGCAGGCCGGCGCCGACCAGCGCCGCGTTCACGTCTTCCGCGACGGACGGCTCTGCCACGGCGAGGTACAGCCGGCCGTCCCGGACGCTGGCGCTCTCGACGCCATTGATTTTCTGCGCGATGTCCGCATATGCGTCGTCCAGCCCGGGCGCGTAGAACTCGAAGGTCGTGGCGCCGCCGCGCGTGCTCTTGAGGAAGGTGTCGATGGGCTGCTCCACGAGCATACGGCCTCCCTTGATAATCCCCACCACGTCTGAGACTTCCTGCACCTCGTGCAGGATGTGGGACGAGAGAAAGACGGTTACGTGCCGGTCTTTTAGCCGCCTGATAATCTCCCGGATGTCGTGCGATCCCTGCGGGTCGAGGCCGGTGGTCGGCTCGTCCATGATGAGCAGCTTCGGGTCGCCCAGCAGCGCGATGGCGATGCCCAGCCGCTGCCTCATCCCGTGGGAGTAGCCCCGGACCTTATCCTGTCCCCTGCCTTCCAGGCCGACCTGCTTCAGCAGCGCGTCCACCCGGGCGTCGAGGTCTTTCACCCCGATCAGCCGGCCGAAGTACTTCGCGTTGGCCACGCCGGACATGCTCTCGTAGAACGGCGGCCGCTCCGGCAGGTACCCGACCAGCTTCCTGATCTCGTAATGCCCGGTGCGAATGTCGTGGCCCAGGACCTTCGCGGTGCCGCCGTGCGGCTTCACGAAGCCCATGAGCATGTTGATGGTCGTGGACTTCCCGGCGCCGTTCGGGCCCAGGAAGCCGTAGATCACGCCTTCCTCGACGTTCAGGTCGAGGCTGTTGACCGCTTCGATCCGGCCGAACCTGCGGGTCAGATCACGCGTCTCGATCGCTTTCATCCAGTCCACTTCTCGTACATGAAACAGATACCTATGATACCATTCACCTATATATACTATGCACAATTCGCCATGTACGGGCAAGCGACAGGGCACGATTCGCCCGCCTCCCGTCAACCCTGGCTATTGGTCTTCCCGTCGCTCCCGGCGCTCGCGCGCGTATGCGTATAAAAACTACACGACTCGGCGCATTACCGTTGGAACTGCCAGACGATTTTCGACCGGTTTATTTGGCTCCGGTAATTTATTTGTACATCGGTCTTGTACAAAATTCCCGGTGCCATACGATGGTTTTGGCCGCAGGGCATGCCAGATTATAGATTGCTTATACCCAGCGATATGTTGTTATAGTAGGAAAACAAAAACAAAATTTTAGCGTGGTAGTACATCGATGTAGTACCATCGGGGTGGCGTGTGGAGATGGATAAAAAGGCGGTCGAAGCGCTCACGTCCTTCGGCCTGACGGAGTACGAGGCCAAGGTCTATCTGACGCTGGTCATGAAGGGCGTCCAGAAGGCCAGCGCGTTAGCCGACATGAGTGACATCCCCCGGCCACACGTCTATTCTGTGATCAAACTGCTTCATGAGAAAGGCCTCATTATCATCATCCCGGAAAAGGTGACGAAGTACCAGGCGCTGCCCCTCGATACCGTGCTCAAGAAGCTGCTCGAGGAGCGCATGGACTCGATCAAGTCGCTGGAGTCGATCGGCAAAGAGCTGATCTCCTCCGTTCAGCAGAAAGGCACGGCCCCCGAGAAGGACGAGATCGAGAAGGTCCAGCTCTACAGCGGCCGCTGGGTGATCGTGGACCTGATCCACAAGATGCTCGGCCGGGCCACCGCCTCGTGCGAGATCATCACCAACGACAAGAGCTTCGTCAAGACTGCCGGTGCCTACGAGCAGGACCTGACGGCGGCCCACAAAAAGGGCGTGAAGACACGGTTCCTGTTCCCCATCGAGAAGGACACTCTGCCCATGATCGAGGGCCTGTCCCCCCGTGCGACGGTCCGGCACCTCGACAGCATGGAAAACTTTGAGGAGTTTGAGCCGGACGGCGCCGACGCGGGCGGCAATACGTTCCTGCGCGTCGTCGTCGTCGACGATACGGAAGTGCTGTTCGTCCGCGCGCAGCCGGGTGGTGGCGAGGAGTCCGCCATCTGGACGAGCCAGCGGGAGCTGGCCCGGATGATCCGGCTCATGTTCCGTAACATGTGGCGTAACGCTCCCGACATGGCCAAGAAGCGGATCGAGATCGAGACCGGCCGCAAGCCCGAGCACCTGACGCCCATCTATGGTGACGCTGACATGGAGAAAACGCTCCGCATGGTCCTCGCGCACGCGGAGAAAGAGCTCTGCTGCGTGCTGTCCGGAGAACAGCTGGTCTATAACCTGAACACGCTGGTCACCGAGTCGAGGACGCTGACCGGCAAGGGCGTGAAGGTCATGATGCTCGTCTCCATCCGCGGCAACGTGAACCGGAGCAAGGTGCTCGCCAGCGACCGGAGCGAGGTCGCCTCGGCGGTACGAGCCCTGCAGTCGGCCGGCGCTGACGTCCGCCACCCGCTCGACGAGAGTATCCTGCTCATGGTCCTGAACGACGACGAGGTGACGTTCAACCTGCTCGGCGAGAGCGTCGTGTCCTCCGCCGGCGGGAACATTGGCGTCTACACCAACCATCGCGACACCATCGAGCGGATCCGGGAGTACTTCGAGCGGCTCTGGAAGAACTCCGTGGACGCGTCGGACCGCCTCCGGGAGCTCGACCGGGTGGTCAGCAAGGAGGTCATGCGGGACGGCGAAGAGGGCCTCAAGCGGTACTTCGAGCGCCTGAGCGGCCTGGGCAAGGGCCACTTCGCCATCGAGAGCTCCGACCCCGAGCGCAAGACGATTGAGATCATCTGCACCGACGCGGCGGACGTGCGAGAGCAGATGCGGCGGGAGGCCGACAGCGACATCTGCGAGTCGGTCCGCGGCGCCTTCCGGAAGTTCGGCGAGTTCATCTACGAGGGCACGAAAATGGCCTGCGAGGAGACCCACTGCGTCAGCCGCGGGGACCCCCATTGCGTGTTCCGCCTGCACCCGCTGGAGAAGCCGGAGACGCCCGTCGGGAACGACCTGCTGAAATTTTTCGAGTCAATCAAGTCCGGGCGGTCGAAAGAGCCGTCAAACGCCAGCGAATGAAGTCCTGCCTTAATACTTTTTAGAAAGCGCGTATCATGCCATATAGCGGCAGCGCGTGCCGGTACATGGGAATGGTTAAAGGCCGCAGAGAGCGCAGAGGAGCGCAGAGTACGCAGTTTCTTTAATGATACTTTTTCGGCCGCAGCGAACGCAGCGAGCGCAGCAGGATTAAGATAAGCCGTTAATAGCCGCGTTCGCTGCGGCCTTTGACATCGCAGGCCATATCTAAAAAGAGAAACTGCGTTCTCTGCGCCCCTCTGCGCTCTCTGCGGCCTTTAGCCGCGCCCGGCATTCCGTCATACCAGCATTCTCTGCCCGGTTCTCAGGGGCTGATCAGTATGCTCTTTACCTCGGTATACTGGTCGATCGCCTCGAGGCCGTTCTCCCGGCCGAGCCCGCTGTCCTTGACGCCGCCGAACGGCATCTCCGGGGGTATCCGCACGTGGTTGTTCACCCAGGTGATGCCCGATTCCAGCCGCTCGCAGGCGAGCATGGCGCGCTCGAGGTTTTTCGTCCAGACGGACGAGCCCAGCCCGTAGCGGGTATCGTTCGCGCGCGCGATGGCCTCGTCGAGGTCTTTGACGACCGTGACCGGCAGCACCGGGCCGAAGATCTCTTCACGCATCAGGGCCGATTCCGGCGGGACGTCGGTGACCAGCGTGGGCAGGTAGAAGTAGCCGCGTTCGAATCCGGGCCCTTCGGGCTGCGCGCCGCCGGCGACGATCCTGCCCTCGCCTTTTTCCCGGGCCGTCTGTACGGCGGTCTTGATAGCATCGAGCTGCTTGCGGTTGTTCAGCGGCCCGGCATCGACTCCCTCGGTCATGCCATTGCCGATTCGCAGGGCAGCGACCTTCTGCTCTAACAGCTTCAGGTATTCGTCTGCGACCCTCTCGAAGACAAACAGCCGCTTCACCGACGTGCAGGCCTGCCCGCAGTTGTAGAACCGGCCGTTGACGGCGCCTTTTGCGGCCGCTTCGAGGTCGGCGTCGTCGCAGACGATCATCGGGTCGCTGCCGCCCAGCTCCAGGGTCACGTGCTTCAGCGACGCGGCGGCGGTCTGCGCGATCTGCTTGCCGGAGCTCGTCTGTCCGGTAAAGGAGATCTTCCTGATCCGGGGATTACGGACGATCTCGTCGCCCACCGTCTCTCCCGGGCCGGTGACCATGTTCAGCACGCCTGCCGGCAGCCCTGCCTCCTGCATGATCGCGGCCAGGCTAAGACAGGTCAGCGGCGCCGTGGTCGATGGCTTGACGACCAGCGTGTTGCCGGTGAGTAGCGCCGGGCCCACCTTCCAGCCCATGATGATCGCCGGGACGTTCCACGGGATGATGGCCCCGCAAATGCCGATCGGCTTCCTCATCGTGACGCCGTAGCGCTCCCGGCCGACCGGCACCAGCCCGCCGCGCAGGCTGGCCGAGATGCCCGCGTAAAACTCCAGGATGTTGGCGAAGCCCTGGACCTCGTCCCGTGCCTCCCGGAACGGCTTTCCCTGCTCCGTCGTCAGCAGCGTCGCCAGGTCCTTCACCCGGCCCCGGGTGATCTGCGCCGCCTTGAACAGCAGCTTGCCGCGTTCCCTCGCCGTCTCGGCCGACCATTTGCCGAAGGCTTCTTCCGCGGCGTCGATGGCGGCCCGGACGTCTTCAGCGTCGCCCAGCGGGGCCCGGTCGATGGTCTGTTCTGTCGCAGGATTGATCACGCCGAACGTTCTGCCGCTGGCGGCGTCTGTCTCCCGGCCGTTGATGAGCATCTTCATTGTCGATCACGGTATGTTTCGTGTTAAAGTACATTAAACTCTGCCCGGGCCTCCAATGCTGTCCAACAAAAATGAAAATCAGGACGTTGTCCTGAGATGCGTAACAGAAGTACCGCGCGGTCTCTGCAGCCTTTAACCATTTCTTGTTTTCCGGATCGAATGGCCATCGCTACGATAGTGACACATTTACAGATCGTATAAAAACGTAAGAAAAAGCCCGAAACGAAATGCGGGAGCACATCATCCCTTTACCTGACCTCGCGTCAGATCTGGGCATCCTGACCGTGACCTTTACAGCTCGGTCACAGAATCGCAGCGCGCGAGGCGCCACGCAGTTGTGCTCCCGATAAAATGAATATTCATTATATTATATAATAATTTCGATTAAAATGCCGGAGAGTAATTTTATTCGGTCCGGCCGTCAGCAAAAGCTCTCCGACAACCAGCTATCAGAAAATATAATATCGTCCGGCGCGGATTACAGCTTATGCTCCTCCACGAGCTGTTGAAAGTCGACGGGGACGTCTTTTTGATCGAGGGCAGCTTCGAGGGCCTCGAGCTGAACCTGCGATCGCTCGACTACCTGGATAAGCTGCGCAGCCTGCCGTACGGCGCGGTGCCGGCCGCGGTGAAGGTTACGGATAAAACAGGCGAAGCGCTCGGTGCAGCCTTTCAAAACCGGCATCCCGACGGCGATTTCTGGTTCCTGGTGCCCTATCCTCATGCGCCGCCTGCCCGCAGGCAGACGGAACTGATGGTCGGCGATATCCTGGGCTCGGGCGCGGTCGCGAAATCGAAAAGCCGGAAGGTAGACGGCTCCCGTTTCCGGGCAGCATTACGGGAATACCTTTCCGTGAGCCTCGTCGAGCGGGCGCTGTGCGACTGCACGAAAGAAGCCGAGCCGATGTCCTTCGCCGCGAACGACGAGCGCGACCGGTCGATAAAGAAACTGCTCGCCCGGGTGGCGAAGAAGTACGAGACCGATTTCGGGAAGGTCGACGCGCTGGAGATATGCTGTGGCAACGGGATGTCCACCCGGCCGCTGCGAGGGATTTTCCGCAGCGTGCTCTCGGTGGACAACGACAAATGCGCCGTCTGCAACGGCCTTTATCATGGCACGCTGCAGCCGGAGAGCACCATGGTGATCGACGCCATGCGGCTCACGCAGTACGGTCTCGGGCTTTTTGGCTGTACGGCGGGCTTCATGCTTGGCACCATCTACGAGTTTAACAAGCCGATCTGGCGCAAAATTTTCGAGGAAGCGCTTCGCGCGACAAACGGCGGCGGTCTCCTGCTTTTTACGGTCAACCAGAAGGAGGAGATGGATTTCATGCAGGAATGCTATGCGTCGATGGGTATAGACGGTGAGGTCATCGACAACAGGCAAAAAGGCAGCATTTACGACAGCTGGGCCTTTGTCGCGGTTAAAGATGCCGGCCGGTGAAGCCACAAGTATTATATATGGCGATTCATTCGTAGTATATAAATGTTTTCTTTTTTCCGGTCAGCAATTTGTATTTAAACCCGCCACACGCCTTATCGTGGTGATGCTACTCCATTTAGTCCGGGCGGTATCAGGGCGTCAATTTTTATTAATCTGCGATGCTCACTGTCCGTAAGCCGATTGTCTAATGGGGTGAGATATATAGGCTCTTCCATATAATAAGTGATATTCGACAGTTTTTTCACGAACCACCAAAACATTTATATCTACATATATCGTTCAGTAATTCAGTCTATAATGACTTAGACAGAGAGTGATTATAATGGCAACTGAAGGCAGGGAAAAGAGGAATTTTGGATTGATCAACGAAAAGGGTGAAGAGATCGGAACGTTCAGCGGCGCACAGCCCAGGGACGCTGCGCTCAAGGTCGCCAACCGCGGCATCGGCAACATCGTCCTGAGGGAGAAGGGCACCAAGAAGCTTCACTACTTCGTTGGAAAGCGCGAGCTTGTCCCCGTACCGAAGAACGCTCCGGCCTGGATCCAGGACGCGGCCAAGAAGAACAAGGGCAAGATCTTCAAGGCGAACGTCGAGAAGCTCGGCACCGCCCAGCTCCAGTTCGTCAAGCTCGAGCGCAACGACAAGTCGTTCTTCAAGCTGCCCAAGAAGGCCGGCGAGAAGAAGGGCAAGAAGTAAAATCGGCAAATTACCCTCATAGCGGAATATTGCACATTCATGAGAATGTTGCACATTCACCGGAATGTTGCATATTCCATTCTCTTATTTTATCAGTCTCTTTAAAAAGTCCTTCCCGATCGAGGATTTACAGTGTCATGCTTGTCGAAGCTGACGGCGGATGCCAAAAGTCGCATGCCCGGGAAGGTCCGTTCACGCGCGAGCGGTCGCCGGCGGCCCGGGCTCATTGATCGTAGAGCGCGTCTTTCATGACTTTAAGCAGTATCGCGGGCACTTCGCCTTTCGCGGCCATGGCCTCGATCTCGTCGACGGAGAACCAGCCCGAATCGATCACCCCTTCCCCGACGACCAGCGTGCCGCCGGAGTAGTTGCCCAGGTAGTAGACGAGCACCACCTGCTTCTCAAAAGTCGTATCCGGGTCATAAGAGACGTACGCGCCAATCTGTCGCACGGTCTCGAAGCGACAGCCCGTCTCTTCCAGCACCTCGCGCCGGGCCGCGGCCTCCAGCGTCTCGCCCATCTCCAGCTTGCCGCCGGGGAAAATCCACCGGCCGGCCCAGTAGCCGACCATCTGCCGGACCATCAGCATCTTTTTGTCTTTCCCGACCACAATCGCGCCACAGCCGACGATGAAGCGAACCGCCATGATACAAGTCCTATAGTGCAAATAATAATAAAGCTTTCACACGCAGCCCGAGTCCGTAAAATCTATAAAGGAGAAAACGTGTTACTACTCGCAGATACATTTTCCATCGTGCTGAGGTAGCCAAGCGGACCACGGCGGCAGCCTTGAGAGCTGTTGTGGCGCGAGCCACGCAGGGGTTCTTCGGAGGACGCAGCGCATTTCCCTCATTTTACAGGTTATTTGCTTTGCGACCATTAGGTAAATTTGGCTCAATTAACCACTGACAGTAGTCGAAAATGACTACTTCAGTATATTATAGGGGCCGATTACCCTTTAACTCTTCGGTATTCATGATTACACCTGTATAGCTCCGCACAAATCAGGATTAATGGTATCATATCATAACAGGTTGGGGCCAAAAGAAATATGGTACAACAACTTGGTAATATACTGATTATATTGTTATTGAGTTGATGCCATGCCCGTCACGCCCTCCGAAAAAAGAGATATTGAGCAGTATCAGCATAAGGGAAAAGCACGCTGTAATAATCCTCCGGTTGGCTTAGTAACGCCAGATACAGATGTAGAGTCAGAGAACAAATCGTACGAGTATGACCCTCATCTAGACCCTCAACTGTACTGGTCTGGCAAGCTATCCCATATGTCATTCGAAGTTCCCACAGTATCACTACACGTACATGAGCGCATGGACCCACTTACTATTATCAAGGCATTAAAGAAGAAAAATATCGAATCCAAGCAGATGTCACTGTTTGAGTATTCCGAAGAGAATCCTCCACTTGGACAAGCTATCGAGTTTTACAAGCATAAACATAACTGGTCAAACCGGTTGATAGCAGGCGACTCACTGCTTATTATGAATTCGCTGCTTGAGAAGGAGGGTATGGCTGGAAAGG
>MVRA01000083.1 GCA_002067315.1 Methanocella sp. PtaU1.Bin125
ACTGCAGTCGGATTGTCCATGTACGGCACCTGGACCGTAGTCGTGCTGCTCTACTTCAGCGAGGTCTATTTCAGCCCGGGCAATGCCCTGATGTCCGCGGGCCTGTGGATCTCGCACGCGGGCATGGCGCTGGAAGGGTTCCTGCTGCTGCCGTACCTGGCCGGAGTGAGGCCGTTCGCCTGGGGGTTCACCGCGGCCTGGTTCCTGGCGCTGGACGCAGTGGACTATTTTTATAGTTTCACGGTCGACGGGCTGCCGATGAGCACACACCCGCTCGCCATCCTCGAGTATGTCAGGAATGGCACGGATACGGCGCTTCAGGCGAAGATCGACTCGCTGATCTACGTGACGTTCGGGCTTTCGGCGATATTTTTCGTAACGATGATCGCATGTTCACGGAGCTATGGCCGGATATCGCATGAGAAAAATGCAATAAAAAAAGAGATCAGAACGTGACCGTCACTTCGACCCAGATGCTGGTCCGGTCGTGGTGGTCGGTCTCGTGCTGGTCGGCGATCCGCACATACCTGACGTTCTCGATGCGGATCGTGCGGAAGTTGGCCTCGGTGATTTTCGTGATGAGGTTGCCGCTCTTCAGGTTCTTGTGCAGCTCGGTGAGCAGGTCTTCGCCCTGCGTCAGGATAATCGCGTGAGTCTCGATGGTCATCCTTGCATCCCCGGGTAAGAGTGAACAGACATATGCCTGAAATATATTAATACTTACTGCTGATGCCGCGGCAGCGAGGACGTCAGCAACCATAATGATTATGGTAGATTAGCTGATCGATAAATTGTATAAAACGATAAAGTCCTGGTAGGGTATGCGATGTATATCATCATTGTCGGGCTCGGTGGCATCGGGCAGAACATAGCCACGATCGCGGTCGCACAGAAGCATAACGTCGTCGCTATCGATACGAACGTCGGCAAGTGCAAGGACATGGCGTTGCGATGTGATCTCGTCACGATCACCGGCGACGCGACCAATCCTGCGGTGCTGGAAGAAGCGGGGATCAGCGAGGCCGACGCCCTCGTCACCACCACCGGCAGCGACGCGGTCAACCTGATCGTGACCATGCAGGCCCGGCGGAAAGGGGTCAAGAACATCAGGACGATCGTCAACGTGCGGGAACACATGGACCTCTTCAAGCAGGAGGGTATCACGGTCCATAAAAACCCGAACGCCATCGTGGCCGAGGACATCTATAACGCCATGCTGCGGCCGAACATCGGCGACTTCGTGACGCTGGCCGGCGGCAAGGCCGAGATCCTGGAAATCGAGATCCTCGAAAAGACCCGGGCGAACGGCAAGATGATCAAGGACGTCGGTCTGCCGGCCAACATCTCGATCATCGCCGTCGAGCGGGGCAACGAGGTGATCGTGCCGAACAGCGAAACGGTCCTCCAGGCAGGGGACTCGATCTTCGTCTTTGTCCGGAAAAACCTGATCGACCGTATCTTTGACCTGTTTTCGACGGGCGACCTGGTGAAATGAATGGATCCCCTGCGGGACGTAAAAGTAATTTTTAATAACCTGAAAGGGCTCTTCCTTATCATTGGCATCATAATGCTTGCCATGGCGGCATTAAGCTGGTACGCCGGCGACATCCAGGCCTTTATCGGATTTTTCATCGGCGCTGCCATCGGCATCGGCGCCGGCATGATCCTGTACCTGTATCTGCCGGGTAAAAAGAACCCCGAGCTCAAGCATGCCATGGTCATCGCCGCCCTCGCGTACCTGTTCATCTCGGCCATCAGCATGATACCATATATCACCGCGATCCATCTGTCCCCGGTGGACGCATTTTTCGAGTCGATATCGGGCTGGACGGGCACGGGCTTAACCATGATAGCCAGTCCCGAATCGGCCAGCCCCATGATCCTTCTGTGGCGCAGCGTTACCCAGTGGGCCGGGGGGCTGGGCGTGATCGTGCTGATGGTCACGATACTGATCCGCCCCGGGACCAGCACTTATATGCTGTACCAGTCCGAGGCCCACAAGGATAAGCTGCGCCCGAGCATCAGGTCGACCCTCAATACGATCTGGGGCCTATACGTCCTGTTGACTGCCGCGGGGCTGTTGTTGCTGTTCGTAGCGGGCATGCCGTTATGGGATGCCCTGAATGCGTCGATGTCCGCGATCGGGACAGGCGGATTCTCGATCTATGCCAGCAGTATTTCGGCATATGATAGCATGTTGATCGAGCTAGCCCTGATACCGGTCATGATCGCGGGGGCCATGCCGTTCATCGTCCTCTATAAGACGTTCAGGAAAGGCATACATAGCCTGATCGGCGATCCCCAGGTGCGGGCGTTCCTGATGATTATAACGGCGGGCGCGGGAGTCCTTGCCATCGAGAACTACGGCCATTACCAGAGTGTGATCGCAACGGTAAGGTACTCCGTCTTCCAGTTCATATCCGCCCTGACCGGTGCCGGTTTCCAGACCGCCGATCTCGCGCAATGGTCCCGGCCGGCACTGCTGATCATGACTGTCGCAATGGTCATCGGCGGATGCGCCGGCTCGACCTCCAGCGGCCTCAAGATAGCGAGGATCATTTTTTTAAGCGACCAGGTGAAACTGTGGTTTGCCAAAGTGTTGCGCTCGAAGAATGCCATCACCGTCCTCAAGGTAAACGACAGGCGGGTCACCGAGGACATTATCAGCGCCGAGCTGACCGAGGCGACGTTCATGTCGTTCCTCTGGGTCGTGGCGTTGTTGCTGAGCATCTTCTTAATCTCCAATCTCGTAGGGCCGGAACACGATTTCACTCACGTGATCTTCGACGTCAGCTCTGCCCTGGGCAACGCGGGCATGAGCTGTGGCATCATCAACCCGGGATTATCTTTCCCCGGAAAAATCGTGATCATTATCGACATGTGGATTGGCCGTCTCGAGATCATCCCGGTCATGCTGCTGGCCAGGTACCTGTTCAAAGGGTTCAGGTTCTAGACCCGGCGTCCGACAGCTTGCAACTCATGCGCAGGGCCCAGGAAGCCTTATCGGACGACGGCGCCTCGTACAGCTCGAACTTCCGCAACAGCCTTTCGGGACTGTCGTCCACCAGCATCAGCGACCGGCCGGAGGGGCTGATGAACTGCTCTTCTGTCGCGTGATCGATGAAGCCCGCGAGGGCGTCGTAGTATCCTCCGATGTTCAACAGGCCGCAGGGTTTTTTATGCATGCCCAGCTGCGCCCAGGTCATGATCTCGAAGAACTCCTCGATCGTCCCCAGCCCGCCCGGCAGCGCGATGAAACCGTCAGACAGCTCTGCCATCAGCGCTTTACGCTCGTGCATCGTCTCGACGATCCGCAGGTCACGCAGGCCGGTAAAGGCCACCTCTTTCGCCACGAGCGACCGCGGCATGACGCCGGTCACTTCACCGCCGGCTTCGACTGAGGCACTCGCTAGAGCGCCCATCATGCCGACCTTCGCCCCGCCGTAAACCAGTCCGATCTTTTTCGCCGCCAGCGTCCGGCCTAACGCCTGCGCGGCACGGACATATTCCGGCCTGGCGCCGGGGCTCGAGCCGCAAAATACACAGATGTGCTTCATCCTGTCACTCTATGCTAACTCGAAACGCCTATAGAAATAGTTTACTTCTGCGTCCGCCCTGATAATATTATTAGTTTCAGGCCACCCATGACATATGCTTTTATACCATAGCGGCATGCTACACAGTCCTCGATAACCGGGAGAATCCGGGAGCGAGGCCACGCCGTCCGTGCGACAGGGTTAAATATGTATTGTCACAATATTGTACGAATACAATATCGTATTAATATAACAGGTCGGTGGAACCGTGGACGAGATATCTAACGCAGAAGCGGCCCTCCTGGGACTGCTTTCGGAAGGGCCGATGTACCCGTACCAGATCGAGCAGGAGGTCCAGTACCGCGACATGCGCTCGTGGACCGAGCTCTCTATGTCATCGATATACAAGCTGCTGAACAACCTGGAGAAGAAGGGGTTCGTTAACAGAGAGAACGAGGTCAGCCCGGAGAACCGCCTCCGGAAGCTGTTCTCCATAAGCGATGCCGGTAAAAAGGCACTGCAGGCAAAGCTCGAGCGTCTCCTCACCGAGCCCGAGCACACCCGGTGGCAGGTCGACATCGGCACGTACAACTGTGATCTGCTCCCGCCGAAAAAGGTCCGTAACGCGTTGAGAGAGTACCGGAAAGGGCTGGAAAAGAACATCAAGTGTTACGAGGAGCTACGACAGTTCCTGCAGGATAGCGGCTGCCCGGCCCACAGGCAGGCCGTCGCGATGCGGCCGATCTACCTCCTGAAGGGAGAGATCGAGTGGGTGGACGCATTTATTAAGCAACTGCCGGGGTGAGCAGCGATGGAAGAACCCATCATCGTGTCCGGCGCGAAAGTGCACAACTTAAAGGATATCAGCCTCGAGATCCCCCGGGGCAAAGTCGTTGTCTTCACCGGAGTGTCCGGCTCGGGCAAGTCCTCGCTGGTCTTCGATACAATCTACGCCGAGGCACAGCGACAGCTGATCGAGACGTTCAGCGCGTTCTCCCGTCGGTACATGCCGAAGATCCCCCGGCCGGAGGTCGACGCGATCCGGAACCTGTCGCCGGTCATCCAGATCGACCAGAAGCGCATGGGCGAGAACCGGCGCTCCACGGTGGGCACGGCCACCGAGATATCGACGTACCTCCGGCTGCTGTACTCGCGGGTGGGCACGCCCTTCATCGGCCCGTCCTTCTACTTCGGCTTCAATAATCCCGAAGGCATGTGTCATGCGTGCGGCGGCCTGGGCACCATCATCGACGTGGACCTGGAGAAGCTGCTGGACCTGAACAAATCGATGGCGGAAGGCGGGGTACGGCATCCCTTCTACCAGCCGGGCAACTTCTACTATAAGATATACCGGGCCAGCGGCATGTTCGACGTGGACAGGCCTCTAAAAGACTTCAGCAAGGAAGAGATGGACCGGCTGCTCTATATGGAGCCGGTCAAGATCGGCGAGGATAAGCTCGGCGGCGTCCTCAACGCGACGATGGAAGGGGTCGTCACGGGGCTGAAGCGGCGCCAGAAAGGCAAAGAAGACCTGACGGAGCGGGAGGCGAAGTTCTACAGGGAGACCACGTGCACGGCGTGCCACGGCACCCGCATCAACGACCGGGCGCGCTCGGTGACGATCAACGGGAAGAACATCGCCGAGCTGTCCGCCATGGAGCTGACGGACCTGTACGACTTCCTGGAGGGCGTATCGGGGCCGGTGGCCGATCCCGTCCTCGCCCCGATCCGGTGGCGGCTGCGGCAGCTGATCGACATCGGCGCCGGCTACCTGTCGCTGGACCGGCCGGTCGGGACGCTGTCGGGCGGGGAGTCGCAGCGGGTGAAGATGGCCAAACAGCTCTCCTGCGACCTGGTCAGCCTGATTTATGTCTTCGACGAGCCCAGTGTCGGGCTGCACCCCCGGGACATCCACCGGGTGGTGGAGATGCTCCGGCGGCTGCGTGACCGGGGCAACACCATCCTGGTCGTCGAGCACGACCCGGAGGTCATCGGGTGCGCGGACCACATCGTCGACATTGGCCCCGGCGCAGGCACGAATGGCGGACAGGTGATGTTCAGCGGCACCGTGGACGCGCTCAAGCAGGCGGACTCCACGACCGGCCACATGTTCGCAGCCCGGGCAAAAGAGAAGTACACGCGCCGGCAGCCCGCGGGCTACATCGAGGTGAAGGACGCGACCCTCCACAACCTGGATCGCATCAGCGTTAAAATCCCGACGGGCGTCCTGGTCGCGGTGACCGGCGTGGCCGGCTCGGGCAAGAGCACGCTGATTAACGACGTCTTCGTCGCCCAACACCCGGAGGCCGTCGTGGTCGACCAGTCGCCCATCGGCCGCCACAGCCGGTCGAACCCGGCGACTTACGCGGGCGCGTTCGACGAGATCCGGAAAGCGTTCGCGGCGGCGAACGGCGTCGAGGCGGGGCTGTTCAGCTTCAACTCGGCGGGCGCCTGCCCGAAATGCGGCGGCCTCGGCTACATCGAGGTGGAGATGCACTTCCTGGACAGCGTCCGGATGACCTGCCCGGAGTGCAAAGGCAAACGATACACCCCCGCCGTGCTGGAGATGAAGTACAAGGGGAAGAGCATCGCGGACGTGCTGGAGATGACGGTGACAGATGCGCTCGGTCTGTTCGACCAGCGGAAAATCCGCGCTAAGCTGGCCATGCTGGAACGGGTCGGGCTGGGCTACCTGACATTGGGGCAGCCGTTGAGCACGCTCTCCGGCGGCGAGGCGCAGCGCATCAAGCTGGCCAGCGAGCTGGACCTGAACGGCAATATCTACGTGATGGACGAGCCGACCACCGGACTGCACATGGCCGACGTGGAGCGGCTCATGGGCATCATGCAGTCGCTGGTGGACGCCGGGAACACGGTCGTCGTGATCGAGCACAACCTCGACGTGATCAAACAGGCCGACTGGGTGATCGACATGGGCCCGGAGGGCGGCAAAAGGGGCGGGCAGGTCATCGCGGAGGGGACGCCGGAGGAAGTGGCGCGGGTTGCCGGCTCGTATACCGGTGCGTTCCTGAAAGACCTGCTTATCACCTAAATTAAGGTATCCAGTGAAAAATGCAAGGAATGGTTAAAGGCCGCAGAGAACGCAGAGGAGCGCAGAGAACGCGGTTTCATTTTTTATTTTTCGCTATAGGATATCTAAAAGGGTAGCTGCGATCTCTGCGGCACTCTGCGGTCTCTGCGGCCTTTAACCGCGCCCTGTGTTCCGTCACACTGCCCGGCCGCTCGCGCACGCACGCGTGGGCGCAACAAATCGCCGATCTCGATTACACCCGGGCCTTTCGCATGTTCCGCCAGCGGCTGATCTTCATGAATGCCCCGAACATCGGCTGTAAGACGAAGCCCAGGGCTTTCATCTCCGGCCCTTCCATGGCCCTGGCCACTTCCTTGAGCTGTCCCGGTATGTCGATGTGCTGGGTGCAGACCTTCACGCACTTGTTACAGTTCCTGCACTGCGAGGCTTTACCCATGCGACCGTTCCCGTCCAGCCCTCCGCCGACGGCGTTCAGGTACTTGATCTTAACGACCAGGGGACTCTCGACGGACAGGTTGTTATAGGCCTCGAAGCACGCCGGGATGTCGACCCCGGCGGGGCAGGGCATGCAGTAGCGGCAGCCCGTGCACGCGACTTTCATAAGTCTGCCGTAAGCCGCCTTTACCCGGCCGACGAGGGCCAGCTCGGCCTCCGTCATCGAGCCCGGGAGGGCATCGGTGGCGACCCGCAGGTTTTCCTCGATATGGCGCTCGTCGTTCATGCCGGACAGCACCACGGTCACTTCCGGGTGGTTCCACACCCACCGCAGCGCCCACTCGGCCGGGGACCGCTTTACGTCGGCCTCGTCCCAGATCGCCTGCACTTCCCGGGGCGGCATCTTCGCCAGGCTGCCGCCGCGGAGAGGCTCCATGATGACGACGCCCAGGCCCTTCGCCGCCGCGTGCTGCATGCCGTCTTTTCCCGCCTGGTTGGTCTCGTCGAGGATATTGTACTGGATCTGGCAGAAGTCCCACGCGAAATCGTCGACCAGCTGCACGAAGTCGGCCGTGCCGTTATGGGAGGAGAAGCCGATGTGCCGGAACCGGCCGTCGGTTTTGGCCGTCCGGATAAAGTCGGCGATGCCGAGGCCCTTCAGGCGCTCCCATTCTTTGACCGTCAGCGAGTGCAGGAGATAATAGTCGATGTGATCGGTCTGCAGGTTCTGCAGCTGGACGTCGAGCAGCCTGTCCATGTCCTCCCGCTTCCGGACCTGGTACGGCGGCATTTTCGTCGCCAGCTTCACCTTCTCTCGGTAGCCGCCGGCCAGGGCCCTGCCCACCACAGTCTCGCTGCTCCCGTAGATGAGCGCGGTGTCCAGGTAGTTCACCCCGTGGTCGATCGCGTACCTGACCTGGCTGATCGCCCGGTCAACATCGACGCCCACGCCTTTCCGGGGAAACCGCATGCACCCGAAGCCCAGCGCCGAAAGCCGATCTCCTGTCGATTTCATCGTCCTGTACTGCATGTATGTTTCCTCCGTATGGCCGGCTCCGGGAAGACCCGGTAAGGCTAACGCGACCCCCCTTTCGCAGGAGGGGATGCGTTTCGCGTGGCCCGCCAGCTGAAGAACCGCTGAACGACTTTCACCATAAAGAACATGACGGGCAGCGTCGGGCCTTCGAACTCCTTCCGAACCTCCTGAAGGTGCTGCCGGATGGGCAGGTGCTGGGGGCAGGCTTTCTCGCATTTGCCGCACCCCTTGCATTGTGACGCGTACCCGGGCTTGTTGCCGGAAAAGGCGCCGCCCACGAGGGAGACGTAGCCGATGCTCGCCGGGCCGGCGCCGCCGCCGAGATATTTGGTGTTATAGGTCTCGAAGCACGCCGGGATGTCGACCCCGGCGGGGCAGGGCATGCAGTAGCGGCAGCCGGTGCAGCCGACTTTCATGCTCTTCAGGTAAGCTTCCCTGACCCGGTCGACCAGGCTAATCTCCTTTTCGGTCAGCGATCCCGGCAGGGCTTCGCCGGCGACGCGCAGGTTCTCCTCGATGTGCGCCTCTTCGTTCATGCCCGACAGGACGACAGTGACCTCGGGGAAGTTCCACACCCAGCGGAGCGCCCACTCGGCGGGAGACCGCTTCACGTCGGCCTCGTCCCGGATCGCCTGGATGGCGTGGGAAGCGTTCCTCGCCAGCATCCCGCCCCGTAGCGGCTCCATGACGATCACGCCCAGGCCCTTCGCCGCGGCGTACTTCAGGCCTTCGACGCCGGCCTGGTTGTCCCGGTCGAGGTAGTTGAACTGGATCTGGCAGAAGTCCCAGGCGTAGTCGTCGACGATCGCCTTGAGGTCCTTCGTGCCGCCGTGGAAGGAGAAGCCGATGTTCCGTATCCGGCCGTCGGCCTTCGCCTTCGCGACGAAGTCGGCGAAGCCCAGGCCTTTCAGCTTCTTCCAGCTTTCGGCCTGCATGTTGTGGACGAGGTAGTAGTCGATGCGGCCGGTCTGCAGGCTGGCGAGCTGGCCCGAGAGGAAACGGTCCATGTCCTCGCGCTTTTTGACGTTCCAGTGGGGCATCTTGGTGGCGAGCTTTACCTTCTCGCGATAGCCGTCCAGCAGCGCCCGGCCCAGGAACGGCTCGCTGGCGCCCATGTGATAGGGAATGGCCGTGTCGACGTAGTTGACGCCGTGATCGATGGCGTAACGCAGCTGTGCTCTGGCCCGTGGCTCGTCGATCCTGCTGCCGTTCTGCGGGAGACGCATGCACCCGTATCCCAGAATAGAGAGGCTGTCGCCCGATTTTTTCATCGTCCTGTATTGCATCAAAATACCGCCTTTGCCGCTCCCGGACTGAACGGTCAGTTCATTGATCGGGAAGCCCATAAAGTTTCTTGTCTCGCACATGTCCCGGGGCTGCAACGGACAGTAGCGCAGAGCAGGTTAATAATGCATGAATGAGAATCTTTATGTAGTCTCAAGCGACATAAGACCACGCCGGATTGCGACGCGGGGGTTGCCAAGCGGTCAAAGGCGCAGGGCTTAGGACCCTGTCTCGAAGGAGTTCGCGAGTTCGATTCTCGTCCCCCGCATTGTTTTAAAAACATTTGACATCAGGCCTACGGCTCCTCGCTGGCCTTACCATCCTGCAGCCCCTGTTCCACCTGCCGGATGATCGCGGCTACGGTTTCGGCCCCGGTCTCTCTCACCTCGATATTCGCCGCCTGCAGGACGCATTCCGGGCCTTTCTCGGATATGGGCTTCCGGGTGAGTACGATGTCGGGCCGGTGGGCGAGCAGCATCTTCGCCACCAGTATTCCTTTTCTTCGATCCTCTTCCCGGGCCTCGTTCGGGATGATCTCCTGCTTCTCGAACCTGCCCGCGGCCGCATTGAAGTCGATAAAGGCGAAGTAAGGAGCATCGCCGAAGTGAGGGCTGACGGTGCCATCGCGGTCCTGCAGCGGCACGGCATACCGCAGGTGCGTCGCTTCTTCCGGCTCGTAATGGATGAGGACGCGATCGACGTTCGGGACCTGTTCGCGGATCTTCCCTTCGATGCGCTCGCTCGCGTGGTGCGCCTTGTCGAAGTCTGATTCCGTCAGGGTGACGATTGCCTCGACGAAGATATACCGTCCCGAGCTGCGCCCGGTCACGCTGACGATGTTTTTTACCATCGGGTCCGAACGGATGATCGACCGGATCCTGTCCAGCGTCGGGTAGTCGACGGACGCGTCGAGCAGGGTCCGCATGCTGTCCTTAAGTATCCCCCATCCCGAATGAAAGACGAAAATCGCTATGATGATAGCGGCAACGTGGTCCAGCGGGTATCCCAGGTACTGCCCGATCAGCGCAAAGAACACGATCGACGAGGTGAGCACGTCGACCTTATGCTGCTTGCCGTCGGCGATCAGGCTGGGGGAGAAATATTTTTTGCCCACCCGCACCTCATAGGCGCCCAGCAGGTACGGCACGGGGATGATTAGCGCGACGACGGCCAGGACCCACCCGCCGTAAGGCACATACATGCCTTCTGTGCTCAGCGCCTCGATGACGATCTCGTAAGCGGTGAGAAAGACGAGAAACGCGATGACGATCGAGACGATATTCTCTACCTTATAGAGGCCGTAAGGATATTGACGGCTCTTGCGTGAAGAGATCAGGATTCCCACGATCAGGGCGACGGACATGATAACGTCGACAAACGAGTGGATGCCGTCCGCGCGCAGCGCCAGGCTTCCGGTGATGATCGACAGGCCGAGTTTCGTTAAGACGAGGCCGATATTGATAATGAGCGAATAGGACGCGACCCGCAGGAGCCTCGACTCCGACATGCGCGTGATCGTTGCAGTTTTTTCCGGTGTCCCAGCCTGCATAAAACCCTCACTAAAATGTATGTGTGTTGATATATAATCAGGAGGGCTATGCACAATCCTCTCGCGATACGGTTAGCAAATAGTAAGGGTAACAGGTAATACCCGGGAGCTGCTATCGTTTCCGGCAGACCAGCTCGCCCGTGCCCACCGGGACGACGATCGCGTCGACGCGTACGTCGCTCAGTGCGGTTTTCAGGAAGTCGCCGAGCTCGCGGGCATGGCTGATGGCGTTATCGGCCACCAGCACCCCGCCCCGGGCCATCCGGGGCACGACGGCCTCGTAGCAATCCGCGTACGCCTCTTTTTCACAGTCGATGAAGCAGAAGGATATGTCATCATAGTCGCCGATATGGTCCCGGGCATCGCCTTTCACGAGACGTATGACGTCCCCGACGCCCGCCTCCCGGAAGGTCTCCGCCGCCAGGGCGGCCTTTTCATCCAGCAGCTCGAAGGTAGTGATCTTCCGCCCGGTCTCCCGGCAGGCCAGCGCGAGCCACAGTGTCGAATACCCCGCGCTGGTACCGATCTCCAGGGCCGTGCCCGGCGGGGAAAGCGCCAGCATCGTCGCGATGAACCGCCCGGTCTCCCGGGGTATCTGCCGCAGCCGGGCCTGTCTCGGGCTTCCGTCGGCCCGGTCGCGGGCGTCGATCCTTTCCAGGTATTCCATCCGCCGGCTGATCGCGGGAGGTATGTCGTTGAACAATGTCGGCACCGCCGGTGATCTTAATAGTCCTTCTTCGTGACCGTATGCGTCTCGAACTGTCCCTTATGGAACACGTTGACCTTTACTTTTCCGCCCCTCTCGAACCGCCTCATGTGGCGATCGTACGCCATCGGGGAGTGCCGGAGGCCGTTCGCCTCGAAATGTGTTTTGACTGCCTCGAGGAAGGCGATCTCCTGCTTTAGAAACAGGGTTTCGTAGTCTTTGACCTCTTCCCAGATCCGCCCGCATTCCTCGTCGCCGATCTCCGAATGGTAGTACCCGTGGCGGTTCAGGCCGCTGATCTGCCGCCAGTCGACGACGCCGGCATCGTCTTCCTCGCGGTGCAGCATATAAGGGTATATCCGGCATATGCGGGGACGCTGTTCGTAGACCCGGCACCGCCCGTTTTCAAGGAAGTGGCACGTGCCGTCGCGACGGGCCCGGATCGCGTACCCGGAGACGTAAAAGGTCCCCGCCGGGTCGCAGAGCTCATAATACGGGGCCGGCACCAGCGCCGCTCTGTCCAGGCCGCCGACCCGTTCCGCGTCGTCGTCCAGCAGGAACGCGTGATCGTTAAAGTCCCGCGTGCAGCATTTCCCGCAGAGGTTGCACTCGAACCCGACCTTCTTCACGACCTCGATGAATCGATCACCGGGATAAGCGGCGAGCCCGCTGAGCTCCCCCGTCAGCTCCATTATCCGCTCCTCGAAGTTATAAGACGTAGACGAATAAGACGTAAAGACGATCACCCCCGCATACGGGCATACGGCTAGATAAATGCTGCGGAGGTTAAAAACGTTCTGCATCCGATGAGCCCGGTACAGGCGAGCGAATATTACATCACGCGAATGATCCCGTAATCTATATATTCCGCCGCTCTGCCGGCAAGCTTCGCCTTTATTATATAATAATTAATAAATTATTACATCTGGCGCCAGTGCGGCGGGTATAGCCATGTCACGGGCAAATGGCGATGAGCGAGGTATCATGGGCGAGTCAAAGATCGCGACGTTCAGGGATCTCAGGACCTTAGTGCACACGCTGAAGAAGTGGCTGCTCATCGCGGCCGGCACACTCTGTGTGTGCCTGGGCATCACTGGCATCTTCCTGCCGCTCCTGCCCACGACGCCTTTTTTATTGCTGGCGGCCGCCTGTTACGCGGCCAGTTCGGATAGGTTCTATCGCTGGCTGATCAATAACCGGTGGTTCGGACGGTACATCAGGAATTACAGGGAAGGAAGGGGACTGACGTTGACTGCGAAGATCCTGTCGGTGACGATGTTATGGGCCGCCATCGGGTACTCGGCAGGCTTCGTCGTCCAGTCAGTTTACGCCCGCTTCGCGCTGATCGCGATCGCCGTGGCCGTGACTTCGCACATCCTCTCCCGGCCGACGTACAGGGAATCAGGTATCGCGTGAATGCCGGAGAAAAAATTTCCCGGTACCGGTAGCGTATCGTTCAAATGCGGCGCTTGTGGCGTCTCAGGACGCGGTACCCGGCCCCGTTGCGTTCACAGTGCGTACCATATTTCCATTGTCCGCACCCGTGCGCAGTATAGCCAGAATGCAGGAAATATGCCTTCGCCGTTTAATAAAAGTGATAAAAAAGGGAAGAAGTGACATACTCACTTCTTTCCTTTACCGTTCCCGCCCCCTTTCGAGCTCACGGTAACGTTTCCGGTAACGTTGTACTTACCCTTGCCGTTCCCCTTTCCTTTGACGGTGGGAAGGAGGTATTGGCTGGCGTTCAGGGCCGTGCCGTCGCCGTTGTCGATCGTCAGCAGGTCGTACCCTTCGTCCCAGGGCCAGTATACCGTACCGTTATCGATCTTCGGGGCAGGGACCTGGTAGCCTTTCTTTCCCAGGCCGGGCGGCACCTGGCTGAAGTCAAGCTTCTTCATCTGTCCGGGCGGTATGAAGTAGGACGTGTTGTTGAAGAAGATGAACGGCCGGCCGTTTTTGATCTGCTGTGTGTTGCCCAGGGTATTGTTCATCAGGTCCTTGATCTCCTGATTGGTCGATGAGTTGTCTATCAGGTCGGTCAGGTTATCCTCCTGTTCGTCGAGTTCCTCGCTCACGTTCATATAGGTGAGATCGTCGATGCTTTCGTCGTCCATGGTAGCGTTGATCGCCTCCATCTGGCGCAGGTACTCGTTGAGGGCCGCTTCCAGCCCGCCGGTGTTGTTCGCCAGCGCCATCGCGCAAGCTTCCGCCAGGCGCTCGTCTCCGTACAGGAGCATTTTGTGCAGCCGCATGCTGGCGTTGCCGGTCAGCGATACGTCCGCGTGCTGGATGAAGAGCTTAAAGCCGTAGAGCGGCGAATCGGCGCCGACGAGCCCCTTATACGGCTGTACCTTCGTAGGATGCATGCCGTTCGAGGCAGCCATCGACTGCGGGATAATCGCTGCGATCAGCATCACAGCGACGAGAGCAATACAAACTTTCCTTATCATTGCTTGACCTCCGATTGTCCATCGGTTCCACCCCCCGTGGCCGACACCATGCAATAGGACCGGTTAGTAAATAACGATACTTATCCTTTCAGGGCCATACAAACTTTACGAGAGTTCACCGTGGCAAAATACTCTTTATCATTATCCGGTTTTCTTTAATACCGTGAAATTATACGATAAATCATATTCAGGTACGATAGAACGTTTAGTGCAGGTTAATGTAAAATACAATTTACATTTTATCATATGACGCCAGGGTATGGAAAATATTCCCGTGGGTAGTGCGGGCAGCCCGGGCCCGGGGTGCCGGGACAATCCGGGCCCGGCCTCGCGGGCGCGCGTGAATCTGCCGGTCGCTCCCGGGACGGTCCATCCGTTCAGGATTGGCGAAAAAAGAAAAAGACGGGATGGACTGATCCATCCCGGTTCGGGATTTAGAGGTTCCACGACGAGACGAAGACCGAGACGTACACGAAGTACAGCGCGAACATGATCGCGGCCAGCCACATCAACGGGTGGATATCCTTCCACTTGCCCGTGAACACCTTGACGACGACGTAGGTGATGAAGCCTGCGCCGATGCCCTTGGAAATGCTGAAGGTGAACACCATGGTGACGATGGTGATGAACGCGGGGAGCGCGTCCTCGACCCTGTCCCAGGCGATATCTTTGATCGACGTGATCATCAGGTAACCGACGATGATCAGCGCGGGCGCAGCCGCCGCCGTGGGCACAATGTAGCCGAGCGGCACGAAGAACAGCGCCACCAGGAACAGCAGGCCCACCACGACTGAGGCCAGGCCCGTCCGGCCGCCTGCGGCGACACCGGAAGCGCTCTCGACGTAGGACGTGTTCGAGCTGGCCCCGAAGAGGCCGCCGGTGACGGCCGCGAGCGAGTCGACCAGCAGCACGCGGTTCAGCTTCGGCAGCTTGCCGCTCTTATCCAGCAGGTTGCCTTTGTCGGCGACGGCCACGACGGTGCCCATCGTGTCGAAGAAGTCGACCATCATGATGGCCAGGATGACCGGTATCAGGCTGAGCTTCAGGTCCTGCGGGATCGCCGTCACGATCTCGACGACCACGTTAACGAAGCCGCCGACGTCGGGTATCTCTACGATCTGCGCCGTAATGCCCGCGGGCACGTTGCTGAGGCCCGCCGGCAGCGCCGTGATCTCAGATGGCACGCCCATGACCCCGTAGGCGTTGAACGCGTATCCCATCTGGTTGGCGACGAGGCAGGCGGCCAGTGCCAGGACGCTCGAGATGATGATGCCGTACAGGATGCTGCCCCGGATCTTCAGGGCCATCATCGCGATGATGATGAACAGCGTTAAAATCGCGACCATGACAAACGGGTTGGCGAGGTTACCGAACTGGATCAGCGTCACCGGGTTGGCGACCATGATTTTGGAGTCGTAGAACCCGATGAAGGCGATAAACAGGCCGATGGCAGCGCCGATGGCCAGCTTCAGCGACTTGGGGATGGCGTTCATGACCATTTCCCTGAGGTTCGTCAGCACGAGGATCGTGATGATGATGCCCTCGAGGATGATGATACCCATCGCCTGCTGCCAGGTGAGGCCCATGCCGAGAATCAGGCCGTAGGCGACTACCGAGTTCAGCCCCATGCCCGCCGCGAGCGCGAACGGGTACTTAGCGTAGAGCCCCATGACAATCGTCGCGATCGCCGCAGCGACGCACGTGCCGACGAACACCATGTCGAAGTTCAGGCCCGTGGCCCCTCCCGCCGTGAGGATAATCGGGTTCAGGATGATGATGTACGCCATCGTCATGAACGTCGTCAGGCCGGCCAGGACCTCGATCCTGACGCTGGATTTTCGTTCCGATATATGGAAGTAGCTATCTAAAAATGCCATTAAAGAGCCAGGTTTTGCAGTACTTTTAGGAGTTTCCTGCTCAAAAGCCATAGTTATAATGCCTCCATTGATCAGGCGAGAAAACCCGGATGGTACCCGGGTCATCCTGCCCATACAACCTATACCACCTTGAAAATAAGTTAGCTAAGGCCTTAGATAAACGTTTGCTTCGACCCTTAAAAAATGCCAAATTTACCCAGACCAGGTAAATATTGACCCGATATATTGTGATTATTTAATATATTAATAAATAATCCGGTAAGCATTGATATGGCAATATTGACGGAATATAAATAGCGAAGACATTTATTACCCTTTACCGTACGAATCGGCGCATCATTTCCGGCTGCGGAAACGCCGCCAGGAACCAGCGGCTTACCGGGATCCGGGTCAGGTAATGACGATGAAAAGCGTGCGTGCAGTCGCCGCCCGCCCGGATAGGGCCTTACGTGCGCGAGAGGCTGCCCGGCTTCACGCCGCGGCAGGTGGCAGGATGATGACGACGCGGGTGCCGCGGGAACGGTTGCCGGGGACGCGGTCCTCGATCCAGACGCGGCCGCCGTAGCGGCTGACGATCCGCTTCACCAGGTACAGGCCGGTGCCCTGGCCGGGCCGGTCCTCGCGCCGGAAGACGCCGGACTTCAGCTCGTCGGGGATGCCGGGCCCGCTGTCCGTGATCTCGATCTTGCATGCGCCGGCCCGATCGACGGTGGTCCGGACGTCGACTTCGACCGTGCGCGCGGGGACGTACTTCAGGCTGTTGACGAGGACGTTGCGCAGCGCGTAGCGCATCAGGGGCCCGACCCGCGCTTCCTTTTCCGTCAGGCGCCGGCTGATCGTGATCTTCTTTCCCGCGTGCCGGGCGATCAGCTCCGTATCCCCGACGGCCAGGGCGATGGCGTCCGTAAGCGGCACGGTACGCGCTTCCACGCCGGAGTCGCTGATGCCGCGGATGTCGGCGATCGCCTCGTCGTCCATCTGCAGCGCCCGCAGGGCGTTGTCCCGGGCCGCATCGTCGCCGGGCTTCCCGGCCCACGTCCTGACGATGGCCTCGTGCAAGGCGATCTCGTGGGACAGCAGGTCCACGAAGAGCGTGGCGTCTTCGGCCCGCGCGGACAGCTCGTCCTCCTGCATCCGGACGTTCAGCGAGACGGCCAGCGCGCCGCAGACCGTCTGCAGCGTGTCCAGCTCCTCCGGCGACAGTGCCCGGCTATGGATGACCGTGAGCACGCCGGTCAGCCGATCGTGGTCGATCAGTGGCGTCACTACGACGAACTCGCCCCCGATACGCTCGATGGCGTCCTTGACGGTCGGCATCAGGCCGTACTCCGATATCGTGGTGACCATCTGCTCCCGGTGGTACGCGCACCGCCCGGCCATGGCCGGGGCATCCGGGGCGATAGGCACGGTGCGGATCATGGACTTCAGCTTCTCGGTCCAGCCCTTGCTGGCGATCAGCTCCAGCTCGGCGCCCCGCGACTGGAAGCCCGCCAGGCCCAGGTAGCCGTAGGTATCCTTGATCAGCCAGAGGGCTTTCTCCAGCAGCTCTTTGGGCGTCTTCGTCTGCGTGGACAGCCGGGCTATATCGGAAAGCGTCCGCGCCAGCGTGACGTTGCGCAGGACGGCCACGTCGCTGACCCGGTCGCCGCCCGGGCCGCTCATCCGCCGACACTCGACGCGGAAGTACCGCTTGCGGCCGACACGATCGCGGTCCTCGACCTGGACTCCGTGCCGGCACGCCCCGGTCAGCCCCGGGAAGAGCTGGTTGAAGATCATGCCGACCGGCGATGCCCGATGAGAGAAAAGCTCGACGAAGGACGGACTGGCCCAGACGATGAGGCCGTCGCGGTCGATAATGCAGGCGGGGTCGGCTGTGAAAGAGTCCATACTAATAGGAGTGGACATGTTATCCGTATTAAACTTTTATATCGCCGGGGCCGGAACTAGCGCGACAAGACTAAGAGGCAATGAAATGACCTTAAAAGGATAATATAATTATATTTTTAGACGTTGTATCGTTACCTTTAAGGTCACGGATGCGAATGGTGTTATGCAGCAGTCGCTGCGGGTAAAGAAGCATGGAATTATCGGGGTTTGTCGGCAGGTACAGTCGCATGTGCCTGAAGCTGGCACCGTTGCTGGTGCTGGCGCTCATATGGCTCTGGTTCATGATCGCCATCCTGGTCATCGGCGCTGTCGTCGGGCCGGTCGAGGCGCTCTTCGGCTGGAGCGCCATGGTCTGACGGGGCATCAATCCTTTTTCCCTTTTGTATAATCTATGATTGCGCAGGCCCGTGAGACTCGGTTTTGAAAATGTCTTTTTACATGTGAACGTAATGAAAATGTGTCTATGTCCTGAAAATAATTCTATTATCTCTGTCAAGCATCCGGTGTGGGTGCCGCCAGGATGGCCAGGAGCGCCAGGGTAGATGCCCTGGCAGGATAATCCCATCCTGAACTATCATTTTCATGGAAGTCGGTCTATGACCGGGGTTTTGGTCAGGTATAGATGATGAAAAACGGGTAAGCCCTGTCGCCAGAAACGTAGTCGCGCGTGCCAGCGCGCCA
>MVRA01000084.1 GCA_002067315.1 Methanocella sp. PtaU1.Bin125
AGTCAGCAGGCGGTATCGCTCCTCGCTGTGACGGAGGGCCTCTTCCATCTGCTTGCGCCCGGTAATGTCGACGCCCGTCAGCAGTTGCGCCGGCCGGCCCCGGTAGCTGATGGTCTTCCGGCTGATATCGGCCCAGCGCGCCTCGCCGTCCTTACGGACGCCCCGGAGCTCGTACCGGGCTTCGGGGCTGGACCCCGCCAGCCACCGGTCGTACTGTGCCCGGATGTGCGCCAGCGCCTCAGGGTGTACCAGCGCAGTGAAGTCGATCGCCGCCAGCTCTTCCTTCGTGTACCCGCTGATCGACTCCATGGCCGGGTTGACGTACTGGAACTTCCTGTCCTGCATGATACAGATAGCCACCGAAGCTGTCTCCGCCACCGCCCGGAACTTTTCCTCACTCTCCCGCAGCGCCTCTTCCGCCTGCTTCCTCTTGGTGATGTCCCGGACGTGCTCAATGGCCCCGGTCACCTCGCCGTTGGCGTCGAGGAGCGGAAAAACGAACAGTTCCAGCCAGCCAATGATATCGCCCTGCACGTCCCTGAACGGCACGATTTCGCTCTGCATCGTCTTCTGGACGATCGCCCGCAGGCTGGGGCAGATGTCACAGGGGGCAGAGCGGCCATGATAAACCGCGTAGCACTTTTTACCCGGAAGAGGCATCCCGTGGGGGTACCACTCTTCCATGATGTGGTTCGTACGCACGATGTTCAGGTCGCGGTCCAGCACGCTGATGCCGTCCTGGATGCTGTCGAAGACGTTGTTGAGAAACGCCTCGCTTTTCTGCAGCGCCTCGTCGGCCTGCCGGTGCTCCGTGGTATCGATGATGACGGCAGCGAACACGTCGTTCCTGTCCAGCGGGAAGGCGTAGACCTTGAGCCATTTGCCCGCCGAGGCGCTGTATTCCTCGAACCTTGCCACCTCGTCGCCACCCATCATTTCGCTGATATGGCGAAGCCATGCCGGCTCGTCGGCAGGGGCTATCTCGCTGATCCTCCGGCCGACCAGTCGTTCCCGCCCGATGCCCGTGAGCTTTTCGCAGGCCGGGTTAACATCCAGTATGGCAAAATCGACCGCCCGACCGTCTGTGTCCCTGATCAGACGGCCGATCAGGAACCCTTCGCTCATCGAGAGAAAGATCGAATGATACCTCTGCTCGCTGGCGCAGAGCAACTTCACGTCATCTCCGTCGCACGCTCCGCAGTCACTTCTCTCACCGTCCGTGAGGTTATTGCCGGTGCCCCCGATCGTGATCCCTCCCTGAAATAAATAATTATGATTATTAACGATAAAAGTAACTGATTGTTGAACAGGCGGCAGCCATGTGACAGGTTCGATGGCGAAATAACGCCAAAAGGCCCGGGACGAAGGCCCGCGCCGCTCGTTTTTACTCTGCGCAGTCCCCTATTTCCTGGCGTCCGCGGCAGGCATATTGCGGGGCGGTTTCCAGCCGAATCCCGAAGCCAGGACCTGTACGGTCGAGACCAGGCACAGCAGAGCGGCCAGCAGGAACAGCGCCGTGCCGTAGGGCGCGGGGGCCAGCAGGCCGGCGATCAGCAGCGCCAGCCGCTCCGGCCGCCCGAACGTGGCGGCGTCGGAGCTGCGGCCTTTCCGGTGATTGTAGATCCGGGATGCCATGAGCAGCATCGAGCCCCCGACGACGGCGGCGGCCGCAGCCGGCGCCCCGCCGGCGACCGCGCCGGCGACGAAGGCCAGCTCGGAGAGCCGGTCGCAGGCGCTGTCGAAGTACCGGCCGAAGCCGGTGCACCGGCCGCCGCACCGGGCGAGCGAGCCGTCCAGCGCGTCCAGGCATGCGCCGAATAAAAATAGTACGATACCTGCGTGAAGATTTCCCGCCAGGGCCACCAGCCCGGCGGCGACGGACACGAGCAGGCCCGCGGCCGAGACCGTGTTTGGAGTGACCCCGGCGGAGAGCAGCGCCCGGGCTACCGGTGCCAGGGCCCGGTCTTTCTGCGGCTTTAACGCGTACAGCATGCTCATGTCAGCGGCCTTCTATCCCAGCAGCCGGTCCACGAAGGCGGCGCACTCTTCGTCCCGGTCGTCCCACTGCGTCAGCTTGAGCGCCGCCCGGATATCCAGGGTGGTGTCGCCGGCCACGTCCGCCAGCACGGCCGTCCGGTCGGCGTTGTCGATCTCCTTGCTGCCGCAGCCGAAGGCCCCGACCTTCGCGCCCTCAGCCGGGTCAAGCTGCCCGAGATACGACCTGATCGAGCCGCTGGCGTTGCCCGCGTAGACCGGCCCGCCGACGACGATGACGTCGTAGCCGGCGACGTCGGCAGCCGCCCGGCTCTTCACGCCCGCCAGGACGACGGAATAGCCCGCGTCCTTCAGGTCGCCGGCGATCGCGGCCGCCACGGTCTTCGCCCCGCCGGTGAGGCCCGGGTTGTAGACGACAAGCGCGTGGCCGGCCGGGCTGCCTGCGGGAGTCAGCGTCTCGGAGCCCGTGGCGGTGCCGCTCATCAGGTCGAACATGACGACGGCCATCGCGCCGAGCCCCGCCAGGGCTACGAGTCCGATGGCTGTTATCACGGCTGCGCCGGCGATCAATAGCATATTCATGCGTTTCATCTCTCACTCCTCGTGTTATCTTCTCTATTCATATCGTCAATCTGTCTATCGGGCACCTGTCTCCCCCGCCTCCGTGCCTGCGGCCTGCGTGTCCCGCCGTGCCCCGCCCCGGATGCTGCAGCCCATCACGGCCATGCTCGCCAGCGCCAGCACGGCCGGCCCCACGTACGGCAGGAGCATGCTGATCGTATAGGCGAAGCCGCCCACCGACGGCCCCAGCACCCGGCCGATGCTGTTGAACGAGCCGAGGAAGCCCATCATGGCGCCCTGCTGACCCCGGGGAGACCGTTTGGAGACATACGTATTGATCGCCGGGTTGAGCAGGTTGCCGCCGAGGCCGGTCAGGCACGTGACGACCAGCAGCGAGGCCAGGTCCGCGGCCAGCACGACCGCGGCCATCCCGGCCCCGAGCAGCGCCAGGCCCGCGATGATCGTCTTTTCCTCGCCATACTTCTGTATCATCACCCCGACCCCGAGCTGGCTGGCGACCGCGATGAAGCCCATGGCGGTAAACAGGATGCTCAGCACGTTGGGGCCGGTCAGCGTCATGGTGCCGCCCAGGACCGGCATCGCCGAGGGCAGTTCCGACATCCCGAACCGGTCGGAGATGAAGAACACATACGTCGTGTCGACGCAGGCGATGGCGAAGCTGACGAGCAGCATGAGGAAGAAGAACATCCCCAGCGGCGTCTTCAGGGTCGCCAGGAAGGATATTCTCCTCTCGATGCCGCCCGACCTGCTCTCCCGGTTCAGCGTCTCGGGCAGCAGGACCAGCGTGGCCAGCGTCGTGAACAGCGCCAGCGCGGAGGACGCGAAGAAGGGCAGGGTCAGCCCCCAGTTCGCCAGGATGCTGGAGATCGCCGGCCCGGCGATGATGCCGAGCCCGGAGGCGGCGCCCGCGTAGCCCATGAACTTCCCCCGCTCCTCGTGGCTCGAGATGTCGGCGATGTACGCGAGCGAGGCCGGCCAGATGCCCGCCGACAGGATGCCTCCGAGTACCAGCGCCACGAACAGCATCCAGAGCTGCGTCGAGACCCCGACGATCGCGAACGAGACCGCGAACCCGAACAGCCCGGCGAGCATGACCGGCTTCCGGCCGACCCGGTCCGATATGCGGCCCCCGACGGGGGCGAACAGGAACTGCATGAGCGACATCGAGGCCATGAGCAGCCCGAGGTCCAGCGCGGTCGCGCCCATATTTTTCGTGAAGAATCCCATGACGGGTATCATGATGCCGAAGCCCAGCGTGAAGATGAACATCGACAGCATGAGTACGGCCAGCTGTTTTGATTTCAGTTCCATGTTTTCGTCCTCCGGTTGCCGCCGGGCGTCGCAGCTGCGCTGGCGACGGAGCGGACCATCATGTCCATGGTGTGCTCGTAGAGCTCTTCCTGCGTCAGCCCGTATTTCTCCATGTACATCCGCGTGACCGGGGACAGGTTGAGCGCGTTGTTGGACATGGACAGCATGACCAGGGTGGCCGCTTCCGGGCTGACGTCGTCCCGGATCGATCCGTCCCTGACGCCTTCCTTTACGGCCTCCACGACCATGCGGAAGCTGTCCGTCCTGATCCTCTTCAGCTCTTCCCGTTCCGGGGAGCCGTCGGGGTCGAACATCCCGGCGTGGTAGTAGGCCATGTAGTACCCGGTATATTGCCGGTAGAACTCGAAGTAGACCGAGCCCACCGCCCTGATCTTTTCCAGCCCGGTCATCCCCTCCCGGTCCAGCGCGCCGAACATCCGGCTGACGATCTTCGAGGCCCGGACGGCGACGGCCGCGTAGATGTCCTCCTTGTTCCGGAAAGACAGGTACAGCGTGGCCCGGGCCATCTCCAGCTCCCTCGCGATGTCGTCCATGGTGACGTTCTCGTAGCCCCGGGAAAAGAACAGCTTCTCGGCCGCGTCGACGATCTCGTTACGCCGCATTTCCCGCTCCCGCTCCTTTCTCTCAGCCCTGGACATGAACAACTCTCCCTGTTTAGTAACGCCACAGTAATGTCGTCAAAATTATGACATCGCGTCACTTTTTCGGACATAATGTCATAGCAACTATAAAAGCTTTTGGCTTTACCGGGCAAACCGTCGTCGTGCTCGCCGCCGGCCCGGGTTTCATGCGGACATCGATGTAAAAACCGGCGTCCTGAAACCTGTAACGTGCCCGCTCACGCTTCAGGTCAGGCCGCCCCGACCCCCCGGCGGGGCGCGGCCTGACTGGTGGCCCATGTTCGGTCGTAACCGGCACGCAGGCGTTGCAAGCTTATAATCGGGCTTCCCGTGCGTTTCTGTCCATTCCTGTCTTTTCTATCCTATCGTTGAAGAAATGGCAGAACCCGGGGCAGCAGGACTCGTCATAATGCATGCTTACCGTGTTCATGCAAATGCCGGCCAGCTTGTACGGACATTCCTTATTCGACATAGTACCCCCGCTCTCGCGCGAGCCCTGCTCTCAGGGAAACAAGCGCTCAAGCATATTATGTTTGGCTAATTACATATTTATAAGTTGCGACCAAAATTATAATGATTAATATTTTCAGGCGATTAATTTGTCACGTTTTTCATAGAAAAGTTTGTGTCCCGTCGAATTTTTATTGAAGCGCCATCCGGATCGGGGCTTCGCCCGCTTGAACGGCGTGCGGCAGGCCGGACAGTCCCGCCCTCCCGATTCCGAGTCGAGGAAAAGCCTTTTTGTGTCGTAACGGCATATAATCCCCGGGATACCATGTCAGAAGCAACGGTCGAAGAAATCGCCGGCTTTATCAGCGGCAACGTGAAGCGAAAGCAAGTTCTCGACGTGCTCGATAAAAACGGCAGCAAGACCTCCGGGGACCTGAGGAAGCTCACCAGGATGCCGGAGATCATCCTGGAGAAGGTGCTCAGGGACATGGCGGAGAACGGCGTCATCACAGAGCAAGACGGCAGCTTTACGCTGACAGAAAACGGAAAGAAGGCGGCGAGCCTCCTGCCGAAGAAATCGAATGCCGGCGGCGTCCGCGCGTTCGACTCCAACATTCGCAGGGAGATCTAATAAAAGCGGACAGCTCTTCGAATGCCGGCGGCATGGCGACGAACCGGCCCCGATTCAAGGGGATTGCGCCGCAGGCAGCGTGACCACAAATCGGGCTCCCGATTTATGGAGATTGCGCCGCAGGCAGCGTGACCACAAATCGGGCTCCTTTCGTGTGGTCGCCGGGCACCCGGTCCTCGACCAGGACTTTACCGTGATAGCTTTCCACGAGCTTCCTGACCAGGTACAGCCCGAGGCCTTTGCCGCGGGCCCGGGTCGCGCCTCTCTGGAACCGGTGGAACAGCCTGCCCTTCATCTCGTCCGGGATGCCGGGGCCGTCGTCCTCGACGACGCACCGGTAGTACGCCCGCCCGCCTTCAGTGATCGGCCGGACCGACACGTCGACGTTTAACGGCTTCTCTTCGCCAGAGTGTTTGATCGCGTTGGATATGAGGTTGATGAAGACGTCCCGGAGCAGCTCGTTGGCCTCGACCCGGTAATGCGGGATGTCCCGGACGCGGATGG
This sequence comes from Methanocella sp. PtaU1.Bin125, assembly GCA_002067315.1. Lineage (GTDB taxonomy): Archaea > Halobacteriota > Methanocellia > Methanocellales > Methanocellaceae > Methanocella_A. The sequence continues at coordinate 6,115 of MVRA01000084.1, forward strand.
CGACTTCCCGGTCACCCGGCCGGAGGCTTTCCATGTCGATCTCGCTAAAGAGCTGACGCAGGTCGATCGGCCCGGTCCTGACGCCTTCGGTCATCAGCCGCTGGAGCTTCCGGACGTTATCGATGAGCATCGAGCTGCTTTTAATTGCCTGCAGCGGCTTCTCCAGCAATACCTTATCCTCCGGCTTCAGCCTCTTATCCGTCGCCAGCGTCTCGAGCGCGAGCTCGAGGTATCCCATCGCCGTGTTGTTCATGTTGTTGATGTCGTGGCCCATCAGGTCCACGTACAGCTCGGCCCGGGCTTTGGCCTCTTTCAGCGTATCCTCGGCCTGTTTGCGCTCGGTGATGTCCCGGACGACGCTGAGAAGCACCTTCTGGCCTTTGATGTGCCTCCCCTGCGAGCTGACCTCCACCGGGAAGACCGTGCCGTCCTTCCGGCGGTGCAGCGCCTCGAACAGGATGCCGTGGTCGAAGGCGGTCTCCATCTGCTCGTCCACGTAGAAGCCGGGGTCGCTGGCCCTCAGGTCATAGACGCTCATCGCATGCAGCTCTTCGCGCGCGTAGCCGTAGGCCTTGATCGCCGCCTCGTTCGCCTCCAGGATCTTCCCGTCCCGCCGGACGAAGAGGACGATGTCGCGGGTGTTCTCGGAGAACAGCCGGTAAATCTCCAGGGCTTCCGCGGCCCGCCGGCGCTCTTCGATCTGTATCGTCAGCTCCTCGTTGGACCGCTGGAGCTCAGCCGTCCGCTCCTGCACCCGGCTTTCCAGCCGGTCGAGGGACCGGCGGAGCTCTTCCTCCGCCCGGATGCGCCGGGTCCGGTCCCGGATGGCGGTGATGCCATAGGCCAGGTTGTCGGCCAGCTCGAACATCAGCCCCTGCTCTTCTTCGCAAAATGCCCCGGCGTCACCCGAGTAGATGACAACGGTGCCGATGCTCTGCCCGTCGCGCATCACGGGGAGGTTCAGCGTGGAACGATAGCCCCTGGCCAGCGCCGCCTCGCGCCAGGGCTTCATACTGTCCTCGGACCGGATGTCCATGGTGGCCACCGGCTTCCCGGTTTTCAGGCTCGTGGCCGTCGGGCCGCGGCCCGTCACCGGGTCGTTAAGGGCAATGCCGAGGTTGTCCACGTAACCCTCGTCGTGGCCGGCCCGGGCCACCGGCCGGACTGTACCCGCCGCGTCGTCCTCCACGTAGCCGATCCAGGCCAGGCGGTACCCGCCGAGGTCGACGATGATCCGGCACAGCTCCTCCAGCAGTGCCGCCTCGTCCTCTGCATGGATCAGGGCCTGGTTGCATTTGGCCAGCACCTTATAGGCGCGGTTCGCTTTGTGGAGCAGCTCGTCCATCCGCCGGTGCTCGGTGACGTCCCGGGCGACGCCCCGCACCTTCACCGGCCGGCCCCGCGCGTCCCGGACTGTCTCCCCGTAGACCCTGACGGTGCGCACCTCCCCGTTGTCCCGCCGGACGATCCGGTGCTCGATGCCGCAGGGCTTTTTACCTAAACGCGCGTCGTCCAGCGCCCGCCGGACCCTGTCGCGGTCGTCCGGGTGCGCGACCGCGAGCAGTTCCTCCGGGGTGAGCGTGCGGGCCCGGCAGCCGTGGATGGACAGCCACTCGTCCGAGAACGTCCACTGATCGGTGGCCAGGTCCCACTCCCAGGCGCCGGTGTGCGACATCCGCTCGGCCGCGGCCAGCAGCGTCTGGCTTCTCCTCAGCGCTTCTTCCGATCGCCGGCGCTCCGAGATGTCGGTGATGAAGGCGTAATAGAACAGCGTCCGGCCGTTTCCGTCCCGCGCGATGTGGGTGAACAGTTCTACCGGCACGACGGTCCCGTCCTTACGGACGCAGTCCTTCTCGTACCTCTGCGGCTCGCCGGTCTCCTCGAGCCGCTTCAGCATGTCGATCTCGTGCTGGCGGGACCCGGGGGTGGTGAGGGTCTCGCTCCAGCTCACGTTCTCCAGCTCGTCCCTGCCGTACCCGGTCAGCCGGCAGTAAGCCTCGTTGAAAATCCGCAGCGTACCGTCGGGATCGCCGGCGACAAAGGGCTGTGAGGTCACCTCCATCGAGTCGCTGAGGAACTGCAGTTTCTCCCCCCACGCCTCGCGCCGGCCTGCGCCTTTTGTGATCGCGTTTCCCGATTCCGTCTTCATGGCTAAGTATCCCCGGCAGCTGATGTCAGCGTTGTATAGCAGAATATCGACGAAGTACTACCATGCTTGAATTATATATATTTTGTAATAAAAAGATGGCCGTTAATCGGCCCTGGCGGCTGCTCGCGCGCGTGCGAATGCCCTGGCCCAACATGCGACGATAGCCCTGCCTGTTTTCCATCATTGTTACCTGACCGGGCCGCGGCGTCACCGGCCGGCTATTTGTCCGCTTCGGGCAGCATGACGACGAACTTGGCCCCTTTCTTGTGGTCGCCCGGTACCCGGTCCTCCACCCAGACGCGCCCGCCGTAGCTGTTGACCAGCGTCCGGACCAGGTACAGGCCGAGGCCCATGCCCTTGGCCTTGGCGGTCCCCTTGAGCATGCGGTTGAATATTTCGCGCTTGAAGCCGTCCGGGATCCCCGGCCCGTTGTCCTCGACGGACACCACGTACTGCCGCCGCCCGTCCGCGAACGCCATCTTGAGGCTGACCGATATGCTGGCGTGGCTCCCCGTGTGCTTGATCGCGTTGCTCACCAGGTTGGCGAACACGTCATACAGCAACTCGTTCGCCAGGACGTAGCAGTGCTCGTATCCGTCCAGGTCCATCGCGATGGCTTTTTCCGGCAGGGACCCGTACTCCCGCCGCACCTCGGCGAGCACTTCGCACAGGTCCACGGGCCGGGCCATGAACGCGCCCTCCCGGAGCTTCTGCAGCTTCCTCACGTTGCGGATGAGCCGGGCGCTCCGCTGGAGCACCTCGATCGGCCGGTCGATGAACTCCTTCTGCATCTCGTTCGCCTGCAGTTCGCGGGCGATCTCGAGGTAGCCGAGCGCGATCTGGTGCATGTTGTTGATGTCGTGGCCCATCAGGTCCAGGTACAGCTCAGCCATGGCCCGGGCCTCGATCAACTCGTCCTCCACGCACTTATGCTCGGTAATGTCCTGGTTAATGCCGAAGACCAGCACCTGCTGACCCGTGTCGTCGGACGACACCTCGCCCTCGGCGTGGACGTAGCGGATCGTGCCGTCAGGCCGGATCACCCGGTAGTCGACGTTATATGGCGCGGTCTGCTTCATCATCTCCTTCCCCGCCGCGAGCACCCGCTCCCGGTCGTCCGGGTGGAGCAGGCTCACGAACAGGTCGTAGTCCGGCTCCACCTCGCCGGGAACGAAGCCGAAGAGCCGGTACGACTCGTCGGACCACCGCTGCCGGTTGGTCCGCAGGTCCCAGACCCAGCTGCCGAGGTGGGCGATCTTCTGCGCCCGCGACAGGTACGCGTCGTTCTCCCGCATCAGCGCGTCGGCCTTCTTCCGCACGGTGACGTCGCGGACGTACGAGCAGAAGTACTCCTTCCCGTCGAACCTGATGATGCTGGAGGTGATCTCCACCGGGAACTCGGTCCCGTCCTTCCGGCAATGGACCGACTCGATGGCCCGCACGCCGCTCTGATGGACGGCCTCGATGTCCTCATCCGGCCCCGGGCACCTGGCCGTCAGGTAGAACGGGTCGATGTCGCCCATGCTCTTCGCGAGCAGCTCTTCCTTCGTATAGCCCAGGAAGTCGCAGGCGGCGTCATTTACATAGAAGATATGGCCGTCGATGTCGGTCCAGAAGATAGCCTCGGGCGCGTGGTCCACGGCGAACTGCGTCATGCGCAGCGCTTCCTCTGTGCGCTTGCGCTCCGTAACGTCGAAAAACGTGGCGATGCCCGCCGGCCGGCCCCGGTACTCGATGCGCCCGGCTGCCAGCTCCACCCATTTCGTCTCGCCGCCCTTCGTGAGCAGCTTGACCTCGTATAGCTCAGGCACCCTCTCGCCCCGCTGCCGGGCCAGCCCGCGGCTCCTCACCAGATCCCGGTCGTCAGGGTGTACCACCTCCCAGAACTTCATCTTCAGCAGCTCGTCCACCGCGTACCCGGTCATCTGCTCCGCGGCCCGGTTCACGTAAACGAAGTCCTCGTCCTGGTACAGCCAGATCATCGCCAGGGAGAGCTCGGCCAGCACCCGGAACTTTTCCTCGCTTTCCCGCAGCGCCTTCAGGGCCTGCCCGTTGCCGCCCGCCTGATCTATTCGCCCATGGGTGTATGCCGTCTTGCCGGCATTCTCAATAACCAGCCCTCCTAATTTTATATATGTGATTTTTAACACGAAAAAACTAACGCCTTGATGACCAGGGCACCGCTCAGGTATTTTGCATCATGATGAAACCGAAGGCCTAGCGGATGATCCCGGGCTATCGATCAGCTGCCTGGCGTGCGTCCTGATACGGATAAGGGGCAGCGTCCTACAAAATATATATAAAATACGTGAAATTTTTTCTTTACAAATATTATTATAAGCCGGGCGATAATATTACAGGCATTTAGTATTTTTACGGGGCAGCATGAGCGAGAACCTGAAAAAAGCCGGGGATAAAGCCGGCACCGGGCATGTCACGCCCGGTGTGGCCGGCACCCCCGATAAGCTCATCGACGAGTTGAGAGATCGGGTCGCCTTTCTGGAACGGGAGCTACGGGCCCGGCCCGCCGGGCCCGGCGCGGGGGAGGAAACGCGGGCGTGCCCTTCACATGGCCTCGGGCATGGTGGGCAGGCATTGCCGCCGGGTCACCTGTCGCCAGTCGAGAAATACCGGTATCTCGACTCCTTCTTCGATATCACGATCACCCCGCTGGTCCTCCTGGACCGCGACTTCAACTTCATCCGTGTCAATAAGGCTTATGCCAGGGCCTGCCAGAAAGATCCGGACGAGTTCCCGGGCCATAACCACTTCGAGTACTACCCTTCTGACGCCCGGGCGATCTTCGAGGACGTGGTCCGTACCCGGCAGCCCGTCCAGGTCGCCGCCCGTCCCTTTGTCTTTCCCGACCACCCGGGGCTGGGCGTGACCTACTGGAACTGGACGCTGACGCCGCTGCTTGACGAGCGCGGCGACGTGGAAGCCCTTTTTTTCTCACTGGAAGACGTGACTGCGCTCAAGCGCGCCGAGATCGAGCTGGAGAGACACCGCGACAGGCTCCAGGCAATGGTGGGGGAGCAGACCCGCGATCTGGAAACGGCCAATGAGCTGCTCCGGAACGAGATTACGGAACGTAAGCGGGCGGAGGACGGGCTGCGGGAGAACGAGAGGCGGTTCCGTGCGATATTCGATCAGGCGGCAGTGGGCATGGGCCAGGTCAGCCTGGACGGCCGTTTCATGCGGGTCAACCGGAAGTTCTGTGATAACATCGGTTACACGTACCACGAGCTGATGGGCCTCGGCCCGGGGGACATCACGCACCCCGACGACATCCCTGAAGAGCAGAGGCAGATCGACCGTCTGCTGGCGGGCGAGGCCTCGACCTTTACGAGCGAGAAGCGGTACGTCAGGAAAGATGGCACTATCGTATGGATCAACCTGACCGTCACCCTCGTCTACATTGACGGGAAGCCGGCGTATTTCAGCGGCGTCACCGAGGACATCACCGGGCGCAAGCGGGCCGAGGAGGCGTTGCGGGAGAGCGAAGCCAGCCTCGCCCGGGCCCAGGCGATCGCCCACCTGGCCAGCTGGGAAGTCGATGTCAGGACTAACCTGGTGCTGGGTTCGGAAGAACTGTACCGCATGTTCAACCTGAAACCCGACATCAGCATGGACGCCTATATCGCGAAGTTTCACCCCGACGATCGGGCAACTGTCCTCGAGTCGATCAATGCGGCCATCTACCAGGGGAAGCGGTACAGCACCGACTACCGCATCGTCCCCCGCCCCGGGGATATCCGCCACGTACACGCCGACGGCGAGGTCGTATACGACGAGAGCGGCCTCCCTGTCAAATTTTTCGGCACCGTCCAGGACATCACGGAGCGCAAGCGGACTGAAGAAGAGCTGAAAGTGGCCAGGCAGCAGGCGGAACTGTACCTGGACCTGATGGGCCACGACATCAACAACATGCACCAGATCGCGCTCGGCTACCTCGAGCTGGCACAGAACCTGCCCCCGGGCCCGCTGAAGGACGAGATGATCGGGAAGCCTATCGAGGTGCTGCAGCGGAGCGCCCGGCTGATCAAGAACGTGAGGAAGCTGCAGAACTTCAGCGACGGCGTTTTCCAGAACCAGGACGTCGACGTCTGCGAGGTGCTCTCCCAGGTGCGGCGGGAGTTCGGGGCGGTGCCCGGCAAGGCGGTCACGCTGAACCTGAACGGGAACGAGCGCTGTCGCGTCCGGGCGAACGAGCTGTTAAATGACGTGTTCGCCAACCTCGTGGGCAACGCGATCAAGCACACCGGGGACCGGGCGGACATCGTCGTCAGCCTGGATATGACAGAAAAGGGCCGGTACTGCCGGGTTTCGGTCGAGGACGACGGGCCGGGCATCCCGGACGGCCTCAAAGAAAAAATATTCAACCGGATGCTCAAGAGCACCAGCAAGGCGAAAGGCATGGGCCTGGGCCTCTACCTGGTGAAGTCGCTGGTGGACAGCTACGGCGGCAAGGTGTGGGTAGAGGACCGGGTACCGGGAGACTACACGAAAGGCGCAAAATTCGTGGTCCTGCTGCCGGTCAATGATCAGCAGTATCCACATAACGATTTTAACGTTAAACACTAGAAAAGACGCTTCGCATAGTACCTGTTCAGGGGGTGCTCCCTGTACGGCCCGAACGCCGGGATGATCCCGTAGCCGTGCCGGGCATACAGGCCCAATGCCTCCGGCTGATAAATCCCCGTTTTAAGGCGGAGCTCCCCGACGCCGTGTTCCCGCGCATACTGCTCCAGGCGCTCCAGCACCAGCCTGCCCAGCCCCCGGCCGCGGCAGGCGGGCCGCACGTACATGCGCACGATCTCCGCGTACACTTCCCCCGACATTTTCAGGCCCCCGCACCCCGCCGCAACGCCGTCACACCGGACGACGAAAAACGCGACCTGTTCCTCGACCATCTGCGCCGGGGTCAGGCCATGCTCGCTGTCATGGGGGTACATCGGAGCTATGTACCGCTCCAGCTCGCCGATCATCGCCACGGCTTCGGGCGTATCCGGGCGCTCCTCCGCGATCGAGACGTGCATAAACAGAGTTCATCCTGCGGACATAAAAGGGTGATGAGACTTCGTTTGATCTCGTCCCGAAAAAGGTATTGTCAGGCCGCGCTGTGTCGCCTGACGCCGGAGGCCAGGATCTGCCCTGACGAGACGAGGCACAGGAAACCGGCCAGCAGGAACAGTACTGTGTCATACGGCGCCGGGGCCAGCAGGCCGGCGGCCAGCAGCGCCAGCCGCTCCGGCCGGCCGAACATGGCCGCGTTGGAGTCGAGGCCTTTCCTGTGGTTGTAAACCCGGGAAGCCATCAGCAGGTATGAGCCCGCTATCACGATAGCGGCGGAGACCGGCGTGCCTCCGATCATCGCACGCCGGTCGCAGGTACTGTCGAAGTACCGGCCGAACTCGCTGCAGAGCCCGCAGGCCCTCGCGAACGAGCCGTCCACGGCGTCCAGGCAGGCGCCGATCATGAAGATAACAAGGCCCGCGTACAGGTGGCCGGTCGCGGCGAGCAGCCCGCCGATCACGGACAGGAGCAGGCCCGCCGCCGTGACCATGTTCGGCGTCACCCCCGCGGCCCGCAGGACGTGGCTGGCCGGGCCCAGGGCCCGGTCCTTCCGCGGCTTAAGCGCGTACAGCATGCTCATGTGAACACGCCCAACAATTTCCCCAGCTGCCTCGCCAGCATCTTTTTCAGCGCCCCGGCCTGCGGATCGTAGTAATAGCAGGCGTCCTTTTCAAACCAGCCATGCTCTTTGTAGTAGCGGTGATCGAACATGTCTCCGGGAGTCTTCCTGATCTGGCCCCGGGCGGTCGCGAACGCGGCCATGCTTAAGATGTCGGGCTCCGGCCTGCCCGCCGCAACCGAGCGGTAGAACCTGTCCGCCGCCCTGGCGATCTTTTTATCGGTCTTGTGCTGCGGAGGGTTGAACTCGGGGATCCCGTTCGTCATCACGTTTAAGCTGTTCACCTTGAACCCCCAGGTCTGCGGCACGAGCCTGAACGAGATCATCATGATGTTCGCTCCCATGCCGACGCCCGACGTGGTCAGCACCAGCGCGCTCTTGAAGAAGCGGGGGCGGTGGCAGGCGTAGCCGAGCCGGTCGAAAAAGTTTTTCATCAGGCCGCTGATGTTGAACGCGTACGTGGGGGAGGCGAAGATGACCCCGTCGGCACGGTGCATCTTTTCTTCGAGCAGCGCCCGGTCGTCCTTCAGCGGACAATGTTCCTCGCCCTTATCGAAGCAGACCTGACAGCCGAGGCATTGCCCGAGGCGCATATCCCTCAGGAATACGTACTCGAACTCCGCGTCGCCCAGCTGCTTCATGCGCTCTTCGACCTTTTTAGTGACTTTGTAGGTGTTCCCCGTCTTTCTGGGGCTTCCCATGATTGCCAGTATTTTCATCTCGATCACCTTTTCCTGTTATAGCGCTGTGGGTATGGAGACTAAACCATCAGTATGTGCAGCTCTCCGAATTTTTCCACAGGGCGGCCTAACGCGTCCACCGGTCAGGCCTGGAAAAAACCTGTAGCGCCCTTGCAAGCGCCGGTTTGCTGTTTATATCCTGATAAAAATCCTTCCGCGGAGGCCTCGACGATTGGCGCGGGCTTCCCGGCGTGTCTATCTCAGACCAATGTCCGATAGCTTCACTTCCGTATGATGATCCCTTTCCTATTGCAGCACCGCCGATACGAAGTCCGCGCAGTCGATGCCGGCGGCTTCTCCGTTGCGGAGCGTCTTGATGACGGGCGCCTGGTTCAGCATGCCGTTGCACGGGCACGCGGCGACCTGCTGGCCGAGCGTCGCCATGTCGGCGGTGTTGGGCTCCGACCAGCCGGTCGTGCCGAATACGCCCAGCTTCACGCCGTTCTGCGGCTTCAGGCCTTTCAGGTATGCGTCGACCGAGTTGCTCACCCTCCCCCAGTACATCGGCCCGCCGGCGACGACCACGTCGTAGCCCGATATGTTGGCCGCGTCCGCGCTTTTGATGCCCGCCAGGCTAACGGTATATCCCTTTGACTGGAGATCGCCGGCGATCGTTTCCGCCGCCCTCCTGGCTTCCCCGGAGAGCCCGGGATTGTAGGCGACCAGCGCTTTGCCGGCGGGTTTACCGGACGGGCTCAAGGTCTTGCTTCCCGGGGCCGTATAGCTCATGATGTCCCCGCAGAAGAGGACGCCCATACCTGTGGCCGCCACCGCAAGGACCAGGACGATGCCTGCGATGACGAGTCCTATGATTAATAACCAGTTCACTTCGAATTCCTCCAATTTCTTATGCTGTTACTTTATTTCCTCGCTTGATCTCTCACGGCCTGATGGCGTTCTTGAAGAACTCCGTGTGCTCCTCGATACGGGCGCCGTACTCCTGTACAAACGAGTTCGACGTGCTGCCGTAGCGGAGGAGGAAGTAGTCCACCAGCGCCATCATGTAGAACGACATGTACTCCATGGTCAGGACCTTCGGGTCCGCGGACCTGATGAGCCCGTGCTTCATCATGACGGCGAAGCTCGACTCGAAGAACCTCGGCCCGTCGCCGAAGAACGCCAGCATGAAGTTCCTGATCGGCTCGTTGTGGTAAAGCTCGATGAACGCGATCCTCATGATCTTCTCCATCCGGGGGTCCTCAAGCCAGCTGCTCGATACGCCGATGGCCATGGTCATGAACCCGTCCAGCCCCATCGAGAGGATCTGCGCTTCAATATCGTCGCTGTCCGACCACTTCCCTACCTTGCTTTGATTCCATCGCTCCATGACATATTCCAGTATTTTCTCGAGTATCTCGTCCTTGGTGGTAAAGTAATAGTAGAGCGTGGCCTTTCTGATGCCCACCGCTTCCGCGATCTCGCGTAGCGATACGGCGTCGAATCCCTTCTCCGCGAACAGGTCGATGGCGACGTTCAATATTCGTTCCTTCGTCGTCTCTTCGCCCGGCGCTTCCGGTGCCACTTTTACGTCCTTGTTCTTTCCAGCCATGTTTACCATGCCTTTATCGATCGTCCGTATTATTATATCTACCGACCGACCGGTAGAGAACAATAAACCACCAAAGTATATAAATCTATCTACCGGCCGGTAGATAAGTTGCAAATTTATGATGTAATAGTCTTACCAGTCCATTAATAGAATTCTACGGATTTTAGCCGGTCAATATCTGAACGGGGGCCCGAATGTAAAGGGTCAGTTCCTGGTTTGGTCACCAGGGATACTCTCTGGACGTGCCGGCATTCGAGGGACGGGCCCCCTGGAGGCCCCGCGCGCCCACGGCACCGCAGCAGGCTGACCGCGCCTTCCGGCGTGCGACTGACGCATTAATCATAGAGATTATAGTTCCAGGTCCCAGCGCTCTTCCAAAACCGGCTCGCCCCAGTCATTGTTTTCATGAGTATCCGTGATCTGAAACCCTTTGCTGCCATACAGATGTCTTGCCGCCATTAGCGTGCTGAACGTCCACAGAAACACGCGCTCGTACTTCTTTTCCTTGCAAAAATCAATCGCCATATCCAGGAGCTTATGTCCTGCGCCCAGCCCTCGCATTTCAGGCTCTAAGAAATAAAACCTCAGCTGCGCCGTCGCCTCGTCCACATGCGTAATAGCCACGCACCCTGAAGGCACCCCGTCGTTTTCCAGGATGTACATACAGTCCCTCTGGTCGTCGAACTGCTCCACGAATTGTCGTACACCTTCCGTCAGGTACGCTCTCCAAATGTCCGAGGTAAAACCGTATTCTCGCTTATACAGGGCCAGCTGACGGGATATGACGAAGTCTACGTCAGACACTTGAAACGGTCGAATGACGATATTCGAGGTCGCCCTGGCTAAGCGCGGTTTTATCGTATTCATGGCTGTCGGGAGATGATCGTTGTGCTCCGGGTCATCGGCAGGCTGTTCAATACTTACCTGAGACTTTCAATGGAATCATTAACCTGGTGTAACTACTGATTATTTTAATAATGATGATAAAATTAACGTGGCCGGATGTTTTATTTTGAATGACTTTACGTCTAGGCAACCCATATCATCACAGGACCGCTTTTTAATGTACGGTGTAACTAATCCATTTGCGCCCGATGTTCGACGGCCCCCGTAGCTCGTTTATATAAGGCACAAGCGATAAAAGGCAAAAAATCGGGTGCTGTATATATTCCCTAAAGAAAAGTGGGACGACCCGGATTTGAACCGGGGTTCGAGCGTCCCAAACGCCCGAGGATGGACCAGGCTACCCCATCGTCCCTTCTGCCTTCTAAAATCACGCTGGTACGATATATACGTTACGCAAACACCGGGGCCCCGGAGAACGCGGAGTCCATGCAGATAGCGGCAGCGGCTGGGCCATAACGACAACTTTTATCAGCCAGCCCGGCGTTTATGCCCGATCGTGTACCGGGAAGACTGCCCCTGCCCTAAAACGGAGTGCGAAAGGCACAAGCAATGCGACCCCTGCCGGGCCTACCATGCGGCGAAGAAGCAGCGCCCCTACTGCGAGCGGCCGCCGGGGTTCTTCGCGAGGCTGTTCGGTAAATAATAGGGCGAATACCATAGCAGGGGCAGAGTCACTGGTTGTCGGCCGGCAAGGCGGATTTTCCGGTACTATTACCGTGAAATCTTTTCTACGCATCCATTTTACACTCTACGGGAGATGTGCATGACTCGCAATCTTAGAAAAGCCGCTCTAATCGTTCTGCTGTCACTGGCACTGGCCGTGGCGACTTTAGCGATCGCGGATACCGTCCAGTCGCAACCCGGGGCATACACCCAGCGCCTGCCCGGCAGCGCGCCTTACTACGCCGCAACGCCCGTGCCTTCGCCCTTCCCGACGGGCTCTCCGTACCTGCCGGGCGACCTGGGTTCGTTGCCTAAGCCCGGCGCTCCATCGACGCC
>MVRA01000085.1 GCA_002067315.1 Methanocella sp. PtaU1.Bin125
TTGGTCGAGACCCAGGAGAACTTTTTAAGAAAAAGTTCTCCGGGAGCCTTTCAAAAATTTAGTGGACCCTGCGGGAATTGAACCCGCGGCATCTACGTTGCGAACGTAGCACTCTACCCCTGAGTTAAGAGCCCGATTTGCAAATACAGATGATACTTGTAGTATATAAAATATTCGTGCGAACGCCGTAGCGCAAGAGGTGGAATGGCCAGGGATCAGACCCTGTCCATCATCTCAACGTTGACGCTTTCGACGCCCGGCACTTTCGCCCACGCCTGCTCGAGGGCCTCGGTACCGCCTTCGGCGTCATTGACTGTGACGGCGAACAGCAGCGCCTTCAGGCCGAACGCGATCGGCTTGACCTGGACGCCCTGCAGCTTCGCGTTCTTCGGCATCGCAGCCTTGCAGTCTTCCTCCAGCTTCTTCAGGTCACGGTCGGTGGTGTCTGGCATGACCCGGAGGACCGCCATTACGTCTCCCATGGGATCACGGCCCCTGGAACCCGCACTTGGGGCATACGTACTGGTTGGACTGCTGCCTGCACTTGCCGCAGCGGCCCATCTCAGCGCCACACATCGGACACTTGAACCTGACTGCGCCCTCGCCCGTCAGCCGGACGTTGCACGAGACGCAGTGTTCGACTTGCTTCTCTTCTGCCATATTAATTTACTCCCTAGCGGAATCATCAGATTCCCTGGCGGAATCCTCAGATTCCGCCATAATCTTGATGCGACTTGCGTATACGACAAACTGTATTATAAACGTTGCCATTAGTTCGCTACGCCGGGTGCGGCGTGTCGCCATGCATATTTGGCGTGGCGACGCGTCGTTTGCATTGTGGCGGCACTATTTTCCGTGCAGCTTTTTGTACAGCCGCGCCTGGAAGCCGTGGAACTTTGCGAAGCCTTCGGCGTCTTTCTGGTCCAGGGACTTGCCGTCGAAGGACACCAGCTCCTCGCTGTACAGCGCGGTCTTCGACTCGCGCGCGACGGGCATGCAGCACCCCTTGTAGAGGCGTATTTTCACCGTGCCGTTCACCCGCTCCTGCGTGGCGTCGATGAAGGCGTTGAGGTCGGCGAACAGCGGCTCGTCGACGAGGCCCATATAGCCCAGCTCGGCCCAGGCCTGGTCCACCGATTCTTTGAACCGCAGCTCGGCGCGGGTCAGGCAGAACTTTTCGAGGTCCCTGTGGGCGGTCAGCAGTACTGTCGCCGCCGGGTGCTCGTAGTTCTCGCGGGCCTTCAATCCCAAAACCCGGTCCTCCATCATGTCGGTCCGGCCGACGCCGTGCTTTCCGGCGATCTTCTGCAGGGCCTGGATGAGGGCGACCCCGCCCATCTTCTTACCGTTAAGCGATACCGGGACGCCCTTCGCGAAGCCTACGGAGACGATCTCGGGCCTGTCCGGCGCCTTGACCGGGTCCTGTGTCCAGCCGTAAATGTCCTCGGGGGGTATGAAGCCGGGGTCTTCGAGCCTGCCGCCCTCGATGCTGCGGGACCAGATGTTCTCGTCCACGCTCCAGGGTTTAGCCTTCGTGACGGGCACGGGGATTCTGTGCTTCTTCGCGTAGTCGATCTCCCATTCCCGGGTCAGGTTCATCTCCCGCATGGGCGCGATGACCGGCAGGTCCGTCTGCCGGAAGACGGCCTCGAACCGGAGCTGGTCGTTGCCCTTGCCGGTGCACCCGTGCGCGAGGGCGTCGGCCTTCTCCTTCGCGGCGACCTCGACGCATTTCCTGGCGATCAGCGGGCGGGCCATGGACGTGCCGATCACGTATCCCTCGTACATGGCGTTCGCCTTGATCATGGGGAAGATGTAGTCGCGCACGAATTCGTCCTTCGCGTCGATAGTGTAGTGCTTGTCTGAGATGAGCTTCGCTTTCTTCGTCGCCGTCTCGATCTCTTCGGCCGGCTGCCCGACGTCGACGGTCACCGTGACGACTTTGTCGAACCCGTAGTTCTCCTTCAGCAGCGGGATGCAGACAGAGGTGTCGAGCCCCCCGGAATACGCTAAAACGACCTTCTTGACCATAGGCCTCACAACAACAGCGTAAATATTGTGAGACAAGATAAAACTTTGCGTCAGGCCGCAGCCCCGCGCAACCGGACTGCGCATGCCGCCATCGGGCTGATTTCCAGACGGCTCGCCGGGCAGTCGTACGCGATCGTCCTGTAATAACAGCCATACAGGCGCATTAAAACTATTGTAATTGAAAAGCACTGTATAAAATAGTTTCGCATTGAACAGTTAAAATAGGTTGAACATGCAGTATATCAGCAGTGTTTTTCCTGCATTACTGGTGAATAATCAATCGATCAGGGCAGTTAATAGAAAACTATAAATATTAAGTGTGTTATTAGGAGCTGCAGCCGTGAGACGCAGGGTAAGACGTCTGACGGTGAACCAACTCCGACGGAGCCTTGCTCCGCACACTATACCAACTCCGATAAAAAACGTACGGGAAACAAACTGTACCGGATATACCGCACCAAAACCGCAAGGAGATCGTATGACGGCCGCCGCCTCATGGCGGGCCCATACGTGATCCCCGGTACTGGCTCCAGGTATGCAGGCGGTGCCAACTCTTACCACGACGCAAGCATGTTGGACGTCGCTATAAGTATCACGGCATCCAACCCTCCTCCCGAAATGCGAACGTCTCGACGACGCACACTTCAAGTCCGCATAATTATACCTCAACAACCCAGTAACCGAAAAACGGACTTAAAAACGCAGTGACAATAATGCGCCGCCCGCAATGGAAAAGCCAGTACCCGCGTATTCGGCCCGGTAACGACTGCCCGCCGCAGGTCCGCCGGACAACCAGTTAAACACCTGCAAACCTCCTTTCTTTCACGATTTAACGTGCGATATGATAGTCTTTATCTCGCAAGCCTTTTATATACAGGCATGTAAAAAAAGCGACGCCGTTAAATCCGGTAGTCACGGATCAGGAGGCATTCAGTTGAAAGTCGATAAAGTAATCATTGCCGGGGCCGCGATCATCGTCGTCCTGGCCGTAATTCTTGTCATGGCGGGCGCCTGCGGCGGCTGCGCATTACTGGCTTCACTGCCAGGCACACACGGGCCGCTCGACCGGATCGAGCACGAGACCCGGAGCGATACCCATGCGGCGGCGGACAGCATCGAGCTGGTCGTCTCCACGATCGGCGGCAACGTCGAGATCAGGGAGTGGACGGAAGACAGCGTCAAGGTCACCTACGACGTCCACGCGCCGGAGGGCCACCTCGGCGACGTGCTGACCAGCACGAAGGACACGAAGGAGGGCAACGCCACGAGCATCACGGCGGAGGTCAGGCTGAAAGACGATCGCTTCTTTAACATGGGCAACCGCGGCGCCGACGTGACCGTCATGGTCCCCAGGGGCTCCACCTACAGCCTGCACCTGAACACGCTGGGCGGCGACATCCGGGTGCCCCCGCTGCAAGGCAGCTCGGTGTACATGGACACCCTGGGCGGCAAGCTCTACCTCAACGGCGGCCGCTACGATACCGTCACCCTCACCACGATGGGCGGCGACATCCGGGCGACCTACGAGGCGACGAACGCGACGTTCAGGACCATGGGCGGCGACATCGAGATCGACACCACCCAGACCGCGGGCATCCTGGACGCCAGCACTGCCGGCGGCGACATCGACGTGAAGCTGCCCTCCGGGACGCAGTTCACCATCGACGCCGGCACGATGGGCGGCCGCGTCAGGCACGGCTACATCCACATGACGCCGACCACCGAGTCCGACACGCGCCTCGTAGGCCAGACCGAGGGCGGCGCGGGCAACCTGATCGTCAAGCTGCAGACCACGGGCGGGAACATCGATATCAGCTATTGAGTTCCCTCCTTTTTTACATTTTTCCTGTCCGGATGCAGTTCCAGTGTACACTGAGCCGGGAACAGAAAAAGTATTATAAAACGATGGTTCTTCTGTGTTTTTCGGATCTGCCGATTCAATGAAATGGGCTTTGTTTCGGGGGCCTGTCGTACCAGCACTCGCGACGAACGCAACGTTTCTCTAAGTACTCGCGACGACGCGACGAAACGCGACGGGCGCGACGTTTCTAAGAATGATAATATAGCGGATTATCCGTTAACCGTCGTCGCGCCCGTCGCGTTTCGTCGCG
>MVRA01000086.1 GCA_002067315.1 Methanocella sp. PtaU1.Bin125
CGCCAGGCTGCGATCGACGCGCTGCAGGGCTTCAAGAACTGCAAGGTCAGCTTCATCACGGTCCAGAAGCGCGACACCCCCGCCAAGGGCAAACGGTAAGCGGATTGGCATTGGTTAAAGGCTGTAAAGAAGCATGACGGAACGCCCGGCGCGGTTAAAAGCCGCAGAGACCGCAGAGGTGCGCAGAGAGCGCAGTTTCTTTTTTAGTTTTACGCTATACGATATCTAAAAAGGGAAGCTGCGCTCTCTGCGCACCTCTGCGGTCTCTGCGGCCTTTAACCGTTCTTTGTATTCGGCATCGCATGTATCGAAACGGCATGCTACGAAATTGTTAACAATAAAAAAATGCAGGGCAGCCCGTGTGAGGGCTGCATATGATGAATTTACTCGGTCTTCTCGGCTGGCGCGGGTGCCGCTTCCGGAGCCTTCGGGGCCTCGGCGGGCGCCGGTGCGGGCGCGGCCTGCGGGGCCAGCGGGGCGGCGGCGGCCGGCCGGTAGACCAGCTCGGACTTGCCGACTTCGACCCGGCGCAGCGGGTAGATGTTCTTGGTGGACTTGTAGATCTCGGAGGCTACCTTACCGGTGACGATCTCGTTGACGAACTCGGTGAAGCCCATCTCTTTGCCGCGGCCGTTGACCACGTCGATCATGATCTTGCGGATGCTCTCGATCTGGCTGGTGCGGGCCCTCTTGATGGTCAGGACGACCGGCTTGACGCGGACCTTGAAGCCGTCCTTCGTGGTGACGACCAGGTTGGCCTCGATCTTGGACGTGCGGCGCTTGACCAGCGAGCGCATGTAGTCCTTGGTCAGCTCGTGGCCCATGAAGGACGTGTAGGCGCTGTTGCCGCCGATCTCGTCGATCCTGAAGATCATCTTGGTGTTCTGCTTGGTCCAGTCCCCGGTGATGTCGCCGAGGGTGGCCTCGATGATCCTGCCCATCATCTTGGCAGGGTCGTCGGCCAGGGTCTCGCCTATGTTCGCACGGTTGAACTCGGCCGGCGCGAGTATCTGGTACCAGTTCTTCGCCCGGAAGGCGTCGACCTTCTTCGCTGCTTTTCTCGCCATTAGTATCTCCTCGTATAGTGTTAAGGGTGGCTCTTTTTCAGGCAATAAGCCACAACCGCATTGCGCCCCGGAGGGCGTAGCTGTGCCAATGTGGGCACGACCTCCTCCGTAAGCCGGCAGAGGCGTTTCACACCAAGGAAAATGAATCCTGTATTGGCTTGCCGGGATATTAGATATATGAGGTTGTATATATGCTTATCTTCGGGAAGATGGCGGGATGAGCGACCCTGTCGATCACGACATTACCATCTAATGACAATAGTTTTTCAGTATAGTTTTTTGTTTACAGACCGGTGCCCGTACAGTCGTTAATTATATTTTCCATGAGATGATACTGTTTTTTATTTAACAGGTTATTGCCATGGGGCCGGAGTCCGGGGTAACCGGGAAGAGAGACGAAGATAAAAGCCGGGAAGAGCTTTTCGAAGAGCTCGCGCAGCTACGTGAGGAACGGGTGGCGCTAAGGGAAATCATCGCGGGGTACGAGGCGTATACCGGCGGCGACCGGCTGGCTGCGCCCCGCGACAGCCAGGATTGCGGCCACCGGGCGGCAGGGAACACCCTGAACCTGAGCGAACGTTTTTTAAAAGACATGTTCGACAGCATTACGGACGCCATCAGCGTCATCAACCGGGACATGTATATCGTCCGCGTCAACCGGACGATGGGAATATGGCACCAGGACATGATGCCCCTGGTAGGTAAGAAGTGCTACTATGCGTACCACAACAGGAACGAGCCGTGCGAGTGGTGCCCCTGCAAGGTTGCGATAGCTGAGGGGACGCCCTGGACCGGCATCGTACCCCGGGATGTGGCAGGCAGGACGGTCGGCTGGCAGGAGGTGTTCGCGTTCCCGCTGCGAGACGACGGCGGGGCCGTGGTCGGGGCAGTCAGCTATGCGCGGGACATCACCGAGCGCAGGCACGCTGAGGAGGCGATGAAAGAGGCGAAGGCCCAGGCTGAGCTGTATGTCGACCTGATGAGCCACGACATCAACAACATGCACCAGATATCGCTGGGCTACCTGGAGCTGGCGCGGAACGAGCTGACGGACGAGCGCCTCCGGGAGTACGTCGATCGCCCTATCGAGGTCCTGCGGCGGTGCGCCCGGCTCATCCAGAACGTGCGCAAGCTCCAGAGGCTCCGGGACGGAGAGTTCCTTCCCGGGATTGTGGAGATCACGGATGTGCTCCGGGATGTGCAGCGGGAGTACGGCGCCGTGCCGCATAAGACAATTCAGCTGCATCTGGACGGGGCCGGACCCTGCCCGGTCGTCGCCAACGAGCTGCTGTACGACGTCTTCGCAAACCTGGTGAGTAATGCCATCAAGCACACGGGCAGCCGGACGGACATCAACATCGGCCTGGGGAGGGTGGAGCGGGACGGCCGTCAGTTCTGCCGGGTCACGGTGGACGATAACGGCCCGGGCATTCCGGACGGCTTCAAGGCTTTAGTGTTCAATCGTATGCTCAAAGGCACGCAAATCGCCAAGGGGATGGGGCTGGGGCTGTATCTGGTCAAGTCGCTCGTCGAGAGCTATGGCGGCATGGTATGGGTGGAAGACCGTGTGCCCGGCGACTATTCGCAGGGCGCGAAATTCGTCGTCATGCTGCCTGTAGCATGACAAAACGAATCACGCACGATTCGTCATCATGCTGCCTGTAGCATGACAAAACGAATCACGCACGATTCGTCATCATGCTGCCTGTAGCATGACAAAACGAATCACGCACGATTCGTCATCATGCTGCCTGTAGCATGACAAAACGAATCACGCACGATTCGTCATCATGCTGCCTGTAGCATGACAAAACGAATCACGCACGATTCGTCATCATGCTGCCTGTAGCATGACAAAACGAATCACGCACGATTCGTCATCATGCTGCCTGTAGCATGACTGCCGCCCTTCTGACCTGACTTAAAAATACTTCCCCGGGAAGGAGACGGCGCCATGGCCAACACATACGGGTACAGGAGCCCGATGTTCACGAATACAGATGTGCAGAGGCATATGGACATTTTGACCGTTCAAGCGGGTAATGGCGGCACATGCGTGCCGATCTGTAATTAGACAATCGATAGAAAAAACAGTTATAGGGACAGGGGTAAAAGATCAATGGCGATGCTCCATTAGCCCGAAGAAAATTTTTTCAGCCATCACCAGCGCACTGCGCCATAACTATTCGGTAGTGGACGAGAGCGTCGCGATCGTCATCATCCTTGTCCTCGTCTGTGGTATCGCCTATGCCGTTGGCGGCAGTCCCGGCAACCAGTCTGATCCATTCACGGTCTCGCTCTCTTATACCATGACGCTGGAGAACGGCACGACGATGAAATATTACGAGACGAACGCTTCGCTGTACAAAATGTTCATCCATAACGTCCCGGAGGCACGCAATGTGACCTACGACGAAGTGATCAGCTTCATTTTGGACGACGATACAGACCAGGTCCCGTATGGCTATGACAGCTACATCTGTATCGACTACGCAGTCGCCGTCCACGACAACGCCGAGCGGCGGAACATCAGCGCCGGCCTGGTCACCTGCGACATCCGCGACGGCAAGCACGCCCTGAACGTCTTCAACACCACCGACCGCGGGCCGGTCTACGTCGACTGCACCGGCGCGAGGCCTGGCGATCCAGCCCACAACTACGACAAGATCGCCCGGATCGACGGGCGATACCGGGTCGAGCCGGTGGCCGATATTTCCCCGTACTATTACGTCAGCCATCAAAACGACACAGTCTCGAACATCCGCGTGTACTGGTAGCTACTGGCCGGGCCACTGCTTGCGCAGCGTTGACGTGGTGAACGCCAGGGCATCCTTCAATCCCTTGCCCGTACGCTGGCCCCGGGCGCCGGATGGCGGCACGGCTTTTATATCAGGCGTGGCCGCCGCGCCCTTTGCGCCCGTCGTGCCCTCCCCGGCCGACGCCCCCCGGATGTCGCCGAAAAAGTTCATCATCGAATACTTCACCTTCTCTGGCCTCACGTCGACGAACTCCCTGCGCTCGTCTTCGGGGAACTGCATGTGGATCGAGAAACGCCTCAGCTTCGCGACCGAGGCGTGGGTGAACCGCGCGTCGGCGAGGATGCGGATCCCGAAGTCGGCCGGGGAGCGGACCACCCGGCCGCAGGCCTGCCGGATGCGCCGCACCGTCGGGTACAGGACGCCGTAGTCCCAGCCTTTGCCAGAGCCGAACCGGGTGTCGTACGCGTGCTGGATGGCTTTCATGCGGTCGTTCAGGCTAGGGAAGCCGACGCCGACCACGACAACGGTCCGGCAACGGTCGAACTTGTAGTCCACCCCCTCGGTCAGGGTGCCCCAGAGGTACGAGATCAGCACGGCCTTCTTCCCGTCCTCCCCGTGACGGAAGAACTCGAGCTTGGTGTCCTGCGCCGAAACGCCGGCCTCGTCGACGAAGACCGGGACCCGGACGTTCAGGCGGCCGGCGTACTTCTTCGCTTCCCACGAGCTGGGGAAAAAGATCAGGACGTTGCCCTCGGAGGTATTGATGACGTCTTCCAGCAGGGCGATCAGCGCGTTCACGGTCGCCGGGTCGTCCCGGTTGCGGGCGAACTGGGGCGCCAGGTCGACGGCCAGGGTCCGCCGCCGCTCCGGGGGGAACGTGGTGCCATACGATAGCTCCTCGGTGGCGCGCTCGATGCCCAGCGTCGCCTTCACCATCTCGAACGGCCGCAACGTCGCCGACATGAGCACCGCCCCGAAAGCCCCGCCGAGCAGCGGCTTCGTCACGTCCGTCGGGATGCAGCTGAACAGCTCGATCCGGCCGTAGATCTGCCCTTCCCGGCTGCGGCGCACGTTCAGTACCGGGTAGTAGTCCACGCTGTCGGACCGGCCGAAGTAGGACAGCATGAACGAGGCCGCGGCCAGCAGCGACGAGCTCTTGCGCACGTCGGAGCGGCCTTCCTTGAAGTCCTTGTGGAAGCGGGCCTCGATCTCGATACCCCGGTCGATGGCAGCCTCCAGCATCTTTTTGTGGTCGATCTTCCGGGCCGCGAGCTCGTGCAGCAGCCTCTCCCGCAACAGGTCGTCGCGGCTATACGGGTCCCGGATGGTGACGTCCACCCAGGCGTGGCCGATGCGCTCCGCCTCCCCGAAGCTGAACCGGGACGTGTAGGTCTCGACGATCGTCCTTTTCAGCAGCGCGAAAAAGAACTCGACGTCGTCCCGGCGCCTGACCCCCAGGTTGAGCGCTTCCGTCAGCGCCCGCTCGATCGTGTACTCCGAGAGCGTCTGCGACGAATGCGACCGCGCCTGCTGCTCCAGGTTGTGCGCCTCGTCGAAGATCAGGATGACGCCGGACAGCTCGCAGTCCATCCAGGAGAGGAACCGGCCCGCGATGTCCGGGTCGAGCAGGTGGTGGTAGTTGCAGATGACGAGGTCTGCCTCCTTGAGGCAGCGTTTCAGCAGCTCGTAACCGCACCGCTCTTTCCGCCCGGACTCCGCGACGATCTCCTCCGGCGTCCGGACGCCGTCGAACAGCCACTGCCGGAACGGCGCGGGGTCGTTCAGCAGGACTTCCCGCAGGTACTTGCACGACCGGCGGCGCATCACTGCAATGCCCGCCTCCTCTTCGCCGATCTGCGTGGCGAGGCCCGCGCGCACGCCCGCGAAGCTGCGATCCGTCCGGGCCTTCGCGATCGCGTCCTTCTCGCTCGCCTTCAGGGCCGTCAGGTCTTTCTCCGCCTTCAGGAGCTCGAACGTGTTTTCCCTCAGCGCGTTACACTCTTCGTAGTCCTTCTCCATGGGACACATGTGGGCCTTGCCCTTGAGCACGACGACTTTGATGTCGGCCTGCGCCCGGATCTCCCGGGCCTCCTGGATGAACTGCTCCATCTGCTGGTGGACGTTGGTGGCGATGACCACTTTCTTCTTCATCTGCCGCCCCACGGCCAGCGCCGGCGCCAGGGCTGAGAGCGTCTTGCCCGTGCCGCAGGCGCCCTCGAAGAGGACGAGCTTCTGCGCTGACAGGGCACGATAGATTTTATCCATTGCCTCCCGCTGGTTCGGGTAACAGGAAGGCTTGGGAAAATACTTTTGATATTCCGGTTCCATGGCGCGCTCTTTTCAATGCTATAACGTATGACTGCCCACCTATTTAACCATGAGATAGGCGAAGTGAAAGTAATAGTCTGCCGGTATCGTTCGCCCGGAAGCCCTTCGTGCATGCGATTGGCAGACAGTCGCCGGGTGCACTGTCAAGCGTCCGGGAATGCGACGACCGCCCGTTCCCGGTACCCTTCGTGCCCCCTATGGCCTCTGTATATCCGAAACTTATATAATTGTTCGTAACATATAGAACATTTATGCCAAAGTGGGTTTGCACGGTCTGCGGGACAGAGCACAGGGTCCTGTGCACGCCTGGCCGGTGCGCAGCCTATCACGGTCACGGCAGCTGCTGCCCCAAAAAATGTAAGAACTGCGGTGCGCCCCAGCAGAAGATGGTCATGGGCGGGCTGGCGCCGGGACAGGTCCTGGAGCGCCCGGAGCTGGGCAGGATAGAGGTGGCGCCCGCCGGGCCGCCAGAGGAAAAATAGCCGGGCCCTGGCGGCAAGGTGAAACTTTTAACGCAAAATTATTGGTTTTAGACAGCTTTATCAGATATGATGAAAATCATCGCCCTTTCCGACACGCACCTGACCGGACCGTTCCCGGACGAGCTGCTCGGGATCGTCAAAGAAGCGGATATCGTCGTTCACGCGGGGGACTTTGTCACGCTGGCGGCCTACGAATCGCTTAAAGGCGCCTGCAAGAGGCTGATCGCGGTCCATGGCAACACGGATTCTGCCGCGCTGCGCGAGTTGCTCCCGGAGAGATATTCGTTCGAGGCCGGCGGGGTGAGGTTCGGCGTAGTCCACAGCGGCAAGAACGTGACTGACGTCACCAACATGCGTTACCTGGCGCTGGAGATGGGCGTGGGCGTGCTCATTTTCGGCCACCTGCACCGGCCGATCATCGACCGGAGCGACGTGCTGGTGGTCTGCCCCGGCAGCCCGACGAAACCCCGCATGTCGGACCCCTGCGTCGTTGAGCTGACGTTAGAGAAGGGCAGCGTGGTTTCGGGTAAAATCATTAACGTGAAGAGCGGCGACCCGTGCGGGTACATCCAGTTCGCCCGATCGCTTTAAGCGCCGGTATGATCGGCGTCGCTGTTTTCAGTGTCCAGCGTCGTCTGCGACGAGAATTCAATGTCCCGGTTGGCACCGTAGAACGCCCTCTTAGTGGCGTTATACCGGGCCCGGATCTGCTCCGCCAGGTTATTCCTGACGACGATGACACGGCCTTTAAAAGAGTCTTTTTCAGACAGGTACTGCAGGCCGCTGTAACAGTCTTTGACTTTCTCTTTACCCAGTAAGGACAGATACTGGTCCATTGATGCGATGACGAATTTTTCTGGCGGCTGCAAACGTTGTTCCATGTCCACGCCCCGGACAACCCTGTTATAATGTGGTTATGGTATAAGTAGGTGACCCTTACCTGCCTGCGGGTAAAAACGGGAGAAGGGACAGTCACCGTGCAGAGCGCTCATAAGTGATAAACGGGCATCACCGTCCTCGCGTGTCCGGCCAGAACATCGGCACGTGCGCGCGAGCGGCTGCCGCAATCGCCATAATGTCCGGCTTTTTCATGAGCGTCGGCGGATGACCGGGATTCTGAACAGGTATTAGAGGAGGAAAACAGGGAGGAGCCATCGCCAGCCGGCGAGCGTAGATACGAGCAGCCTTCGCTGCAATAACGGGCGCGACCGAAGCGCAGGCGTCCGTTGAAAACGACGCGCAGGCATCTCATGTTAACGGGCGAGCGGACAGTACGACAGAACTGCCGGCAGGCGGCATGCAACACGGGCCGGCGCGCAGGCGTACACACAGCCGATTCACCCGTGCAGCGAGCGCGCTCTCTCCTCTCTGTGGCGATGTGACCGGATAGTCGAATTGTGTGATCTGCAGCCTTTAACCGATTCCATCATTTTTCATGGAAGTCGGTCTATGACCAGGGGTTTTGGTCAGGTATAGATGATGAAAAACGGGTAAGACCTGTCGCCAGAAACGTAGTCGCGCGTGCCAGCGC
>MVRA01000087.1 GCA_002067315.1 Methanocella sp. PtaU1.Bin125
TGAGACTGTTTGACGTGCTGGGATACGCTGTCTCCGATTACCGGGACAGCAAGATCAAGACGTTCCTTTCCTGCCTGGGCATCATCATCGGTGTCGCGGCGATCATCACGCTACTCACCGTCAGCGCCGGCGTCTTCGACAGCCTCACTGATCGCTTCACCCGCATCGAGACGGACACGATCGCCATCTACCCCCACGCGTACAAAGGCGTGGGGGCCTCGCTGACGGGCAGCGGCAAAGCGCCGGGAACCGGCCTGCCGCCGGCCCAGCTCACCGGCCGGGACGTGAGCCTGCTACGGAACATATCGGGCGTGGCTGCGGTCTACCCCGAGATCAGCACCGCCGAAGACGTCATGTTCGGGAACGAGACCGTCAACGTGCAGCAGGTGAAAGCGGTAATCCCCGGCATGTTCAGGTATGCGGACTTGATCGCCACCGGACGTTTCCTCGGCCCTTCCGACACGAACGCGGTCGTGATCGGCTGCGACATCGCCGGCGCCACCTTTTCCGGCGAGGTGCAGGCCGGCTCCTTCCTGACGATCTTCAATCACAACCGGGACCACTCGCAGCGATACGAGGTGGTCGGGGTGCTGCAGCAAGTGAATACGACGTCGGTAACCGGCGACCCGAACAGCGCCATTTTCATGACGCCCGCGGGCTTTAACATGATCGACGGCCGGACGACGTACACCTCGATCACGGTCAAGGCCGCGTCCGTCACCGGCGTCGAGGCCACGGCCGGGCAGATCAACCGTACCCTGTCGGCCGTTCACCCGAACGAGTCCTACTCGGTGGTGACGTCGCAGGCCATGACCGACACGGTCACCGGCATCTTCGACATGATCACCTATGTGCTGGCCGCGATCTCGGCCATATCCCTGCTCGTGGGAGGGATCGGCATCATGAACGTGATGCTGCTCACGGTCAAGGAGCGCGTCAAGGAGATCGGCCTGATGAAGGCGGTCGGGGCCACGCGCAGGGACATTCGCCTGATCTTCGTCACCGAGTCGATCGCGCTGGGGCTCTTCAGCGGGATCGCGGGCGTGGCCCTGGCAGCGGTCATGTCCGTGGCCATCGGCCGCCTGGCGGACGTACCGATCATCCTTACGCCGTGGAACATCGTCATCGGCATCGTCTTCGGCGTCCTGACGACCGCGATAGCGGGCGTTTACCCTGCGAGCAGGGCGGCCAGGCTGGACCCGATCGAAGCGCTGAGGACGGAATAGTGTCCGTATCGGTCATTGGAGACTATTAGAAATAGCGACGCTGACGACCGGCGAGGCATTCGAAAAAAACGTTTTATCCCGGTGTCGCTATCGCCGTTTTTCGAACGTCAGGTTACATTTCGGGCACTTGTACTGGGCGAGCCTGGTCGAGCTGCCGCCCCTGCGCTGGCCGACGTTTACATACCCTAAAAACAGGCATTCTGTGTTACATTCTGGACATTTCAACTTTAATCACGTCGCTTAACTGAACGTCATTATATATTAAGTAATCTCGCATCGCGAATGCCCCGGTGATACTGGAATGGTATCAGCTATTTCACCCGTTTCCACGCGTCGTATGCCAGGATGACGAGCGCGACGATCAGCAATATGGCCGGACAGAGGTAAAGCCCCCGTAAAAAGCCGTCATTATGGGCATACAGGTACCGGGTCGCCAGCACGAGGACGAGGACGCACAACGCGCCGATGGCGATTTCCCGGAGGTCAAGCGTGTCGCGATTCATAGTCTGACGCTTCGTCTTTTCTAAATATGAGATCGTCCATATATGATATGTCTGTTCATCGAGCTGATAATTTGAACCTGTCTCCGGATCAGGTGCGGATCGCGCGCATCCGCGCCCAGCATTTAAGTCAAAAAGCCTGCGTCGACGACCTCGTGGAGGTCGTTCGATCGATCGGCGGGGTCAACGCCCAGTCCGGGCCTGCTATGATGCTGGCGTTGCGTGCCCGTGTGAAAGGGCTCCGGCCCGCGGACGTCAGAAAAGCGATCGAAGATCGCGCCCTCGTCCGTACCTGGGCGCTGCGCGGGACGATACACCTTATCGATCCCCGGGAGCTCGGGCGGATGGTCGCTCTCCTGGGCCCGGTCATCCTGAAGAAAGGCGTGCGAAGGCGCCTTGAGCTGGGCCTCGACGGGGATGTCGTCGCCCGCGGCATGGCAGTGATCCGGTCGACCCTCGCCGGCGGGGAACCGATGACCAGGGGCGAGCTGACGGAAGCGCTGATCGATCATGGTGTCGATATCGAGCGAAAGAGCCAGGCGCCGTACCATCTGTTCGCGTATGCCGCGCTCAAAGGCATTATCTGTATTGGCCCCGACAGCCCGAAGGGTGAGCAGACATATATGCTCGTGAACCAGCCGGACGGGGAAACGGGACTTCAGGACCGCAATGACGCGCTGGCCGGGCTCGCCCTCCGGTACCTGCGGGGCTACGGGCCGGCCAGCCCAAAGGACTTCTCCGCCTGGTCCGGGCTGCCCGTGTCGGACGCCAGAAAAGGCTGGAAGCTGGCCGCTGACAGGGAGACACTCTGCGAAATAAAGGTCGAAGACCGGACTCTCTGGCTGCCAGAGGCAC
>MVRA01000088.1 GCA_002067315.1 Methanocella sp. PtaU1.Bin125
CCCGTCGCGTTTCGTCGCGCCCGTCGCGAGGATCTATATGACCGGCACCGAAACAGGGCCCATTTCATTGCCTGCGCGTGAAGAACTGTCCTTCATCAAGCGAGTCTCACGGACTGGCGACCGTCCGCTCGCGCGCGCGTGCGCTGGCCATCGCCACCTGTTGAAGAGACACCTGAACAATTACCGGGAATGACTATAAAAAAAGACTGCGGTCTCTGCGCCCCTCTGCGCTCTCTGCGGCCTTTACCATTCTCTGCATTTTTCATGTGAGCCTGCCGGTCAGATCAGGATGCCGGTCGCGTCCTCGACCAGCCCCGCCCCGGGGCCCACGTCCTTGTGGCTGACGGTGACCTTACCCCCGTCGGCCGAGAAGCTGAACTTTTTCACGTTCACCATGAACTCGTGGTAGTTGAAGACGCCGCCGCTGCGGAAGTTGAAACGGTGATCGGCGTATGACTTGACCGAGAAGTCCAGGGCGTAGTCGTCGCCGCTGCTGCGGAACCGCCAGAACGACTTCTTCGAGTCGCAGGCCACATCGATGTTGTAGAACCAGAACAGGCGGTCGTGCTTCGCCGAGTAGAAGACGCCTTTGTTCCGCAGCACGTAATTATATTCTTTCGAGCCGAAGTAGGGCTTGAAGAACACGAGGAAGGATCCGTCGCGGAAGACGACCCGGCACCAGTACCAGGGTACCATGGGCGTGGACAGGATGACCTTCTGCAGGTAGCAGCGGCCTTTGTACTCGCTGCCATTCAGCGTGCCCTCGAAGTTATAGTAGAGGTTGTACACCTGGTAGTTCAGGCCCATCTTGAGCTCGTTAAGGACTTCCTCGCTGATGCCCGCCCCGGGCTTGACCAGCCGGAAATCGCCCGTGATAGCGCCGTTCTTGATCCCGACGCGATATTCAGGCGCGGTGCCGGTGATGGCGATGTCCAGCCCGTCGCCCGAGGTAACGATCGACGTACCGTCGGCTACCGTCTGCGTCTGCACCGGCGGGACGAACAGCTTTTTCTTTCCGTCGAAACACCAGACGAAGGCACCGGTCGTCAGTACGCCGTCCACCGCGTTCAGGCCGCTGACCTCGAGGTTGTCGATCACGCTGCGCCGGGAGTTGCGCCGGCCGAAGGTCGCCACGAGCTGCATGGGCTTCCTGCCGTCCAGCGAGGTGAAGATGGCGAACCAGTACTCTTTGCCGAAGGGGATCAGCGACTCGTACTTATAGAAAATCTCGTCGAGGCACGGTTGCGGGTCGCCGGCCTTGTAAATCGAAGTCTTGAACTTGCTGTTCGCGTACATCATCGAAAGGCTCGGGATGGAATAGCGGGAGATCTTGCTATAGAAATAGTTCTCGTAGTAGCTGCGGACGTCGATCAGGTCCTTCCCTTTCTGGACGAGGTCGTCCGTGTTGATCTCCGGCAGCTGAATGCTATGCCCCAGATCGCCGATCGCGCGATAAGGGGCGGGCAACAGATTCTTGCCCTTGTTCATGATCTCCCGGTGATCGATGGAAGGTAGCCGGATATCGCGGCGCAGATAATTGATGGCATCGGCGCGGACAGGCATCAAAGCCTTACCTTTGCTGATTATTCGGTGCTTGCCGATAGACGAGAGCCGGAGCTTATTCTTCAGGCGCTCTATTATTGATTTCTGACTCGACATAGTACCCTTCGACACAGATTGATAACGTATATGGAGTATTAATTTGTTGCGATTTTACGCGCCGCCCACCATCACGAGCGACGCGGCCTCGAAGAGGGCGGCGGCGGCCAGGATGACCCCGGCGACGACCAGGAGCTTGCCGTTGTCGACGATCGCCCTGGCGTAAGCTTTCAGCGCCGACTGCTCGCCGAACCGCTTCGGCCAGACCAGCGCCTCGACCAGCCGCATCGACGCGAAAATGGCGACCACATAGGCCTCGCCCTCCAGCAGCAGCGTGCCCAGCAGCGGAAAGAGCGCCACCGGCTGCGTGAGGAGAGCCGGGACGGAGAAGATGATGCCGAACAGGAAGAACTGGGCGCCGAACACCACCAGTATCCACGGCGGAAAGAGCAGCGATGGAATGGCGGCGAAGACCACCGTTACGAAGTAGTTATGTGAGAAGATCTGCCATGTGCCCAGCAGGACGTCGCCCGATTCCAGGGTATCGCTGACAGTGGAGATCGGCCCCGTGGAAGCGGCCTGCTCGATGAAGTCGACCGACATCTCGTGGATGTCCGGGAAGAGCTGGCCGACCAGAATTCCCAGGACGAACAGCCCGAACAGGAAGATATTGGATGCCAGGAAGAGCTTCCAGTCCCTTTTGAAGATACCTGCGATGTCCCTGACAATGTCAACTGCCATTCCCATGATAGTCACCAGACTATTGGCCTCATCGTATAATAATGCCACTCCCACGCCGGTTTATGGCTGCATGAGGACGAACAGCAGCTCGAGAGCCTCGTACACGGCGCCGACGGCCAGGATGAGCGCCACGACGATCAATAGCTTGAAATTGTCGATGATCGCCCGGACATAGGCGGTCACCCGGGAGGACTCCCCGAACCGCGAGGGCCATAACAGCGCCTCTATCTGCCGGAGGCAGGCGAAGATAGCTATGATGTAAGCTTCGCCCTCGATGAGCATGGTGAGGTAGTGAAACACGAGCTTGCCGAAGGTCAGGTTTCCGTAGGGCACGACGAAAGCCATGCCCCAGAGCAACGCCCGCCACCCGCCGATGATCGGCGCCCACGGCGGGAAAGCGAGGCCGGGGATGGTGATATAGACGAGCGTCCCGTTGATCAGGTTTGTCCGGAAAATTTGCAGGGCGAGGTTGAGCACCTGGCCGGCCTCGATGGCCGTGCCCACCGGCGCCAGCGTTCCCGTCTTCAGCCCCATGGCCAGCACGTCCAGCCAGTAGCCCTGGATGTCCGGCCGCAGCAGCGCGACGAGGCCGCCGAGGAGCAGGATGCCGAAATAGTAGACGTTGACGGCGGCGAGCAGCTTCCAGTCCTTCCGTAAAATGTCAACAATGTCTTTGATCAGGTCCATGCGATAGAAACGAGTGCGACGTACAGCGAGTTAAAATCCTGTGAAATATTCACCGGAATAATGACAGGCCGAACGGCCCGGGCAATGCGCCGCCGGCCGGGCGGGCGCTCGCGCGCGTGCACGCTTGCCAGGAGTCGGTGGATGACCGGGGCCCCGGTCAGGCAAAGCGATGAGAAACAGGCCGAGGGTAACGACGTTTGCCCATCCACGGCCACGCACGCGCGCGAGGCCGACCGACAGCCACCTGTTTATTGTTGTTTTTAGTATGAAAAACGTTCAGAATTTTCATTGTATATGCCTGTGCATCAGGCACATTAGCGTTTCATAGGAGTCGGTCGATGACCAGGGGTTTTGGTCAGGTATAGATGATGAAAAACGGGTAAGACCTGTCGCCAGAAACGTAGTCGCGCGTGCCAGCGCGCCAGGGGCGGGAGGGTGGGCCGCGCATATCTTCCGCTGAAAGCGGGAGACGACACTTGACTGCGCGCAGGCTTTGCCATCGCCGATTTGATAAAGTTTTTCATGAGAGCTCGTCTATGGCCTGGATTTTAATCTGTAATGGTGGGCTGTTTTTCATAAGAGCGTGACAGGAGTCGCATAGCACTGGCAGGACATGATTACTCGGCCGGTACCGGGAACCGCAGCAGCGCCGCGATGCCGCCCAGCCGTTCGAGGCGTTGCCCGGGCTCGAACTCGGTGGAGAAGACGACGACCTTGCCGCGGGAGTGCTCGACGTTGCGCATCAGGGCCTCGACGTTCACAGCGCCCTTTTCCCGGTAGCCCCGCAGCGCCTCGTCGGCGATCATCAGCGTCTCCACCGCGCCGTAGTCCACCGCCTTTTTCACCGCGTCGAAGCCGTAGGTGACCTTGCCGTCTTTCGCGATGCCGGCGAGCAGCTCTTCGATCAGCTGTGCCTCGCGGGTGATTCGGGTCTCCTCGACGAGGCGGTTGATGGCGCCGCGACGGAGGACTTCCTGGAAGCCGGAGGCGCCGATGGAGGAGACGTCCTCGACGACGACTTTCTGAGCGATTTCGGGGTTGTTGTTCCGCAGGAACTTCACGAAGTCGTCCTTGATGAAGCCGGGGCCGGCGATCACGAAGGTCTGTACCTTATCCGCATACTTCAGCTGCCTGGCCACTTCCCCGAAAAACTCGGATCGCGCGTCCGTACCTTCGCGCTTGCCGGAGGACGACTGGCGTACGCGGGAGACTTCCTCGATGCCGTACTGCCGGAGGTACCCGATGGCGGCCTCGCCTTCCTCGATGGTCACGATCTCGACCTCGGGGCGCTTCGCCGCCTCGATGGCCTCCCGGATCCGCTCGATCTGGTCGGGCTTCCAGTGCTTGATGATGGAGAGCTCAGTGTACGGCTCGATGTTCAGCGTGTGATAGGCGCCCGCGTCGATGTCGGAGATGATCGTGCCCTTGATCCGCAGCCGGTTCGAGAACTTGTGGAACTCGACCGTCTCGACGTTGACCCCGAGCCGTACGAGTTTTTTCTCGACCTTGTCCGGGCGTATCTTGTCCGAGATCGAGTCGACGGCGCGGAAGGTCATGGAAAACACGCGGTCGCGTGGCTCGATCACGTACTTCAGGTGCCAGAGGTCGTCCAGCGACTCCGGCGTCAGCGATATCTCGCCGTACTCGCCCCGCAGTTCTTCCTTGTTGACCTTCATTGAGATATCCTCATTGCTCAATCCTCATAGAGCAATCCTCATTGCTCAATCCTCATAGAGCAATCCTCATTGCTCAATCCTCATAGAGCAATCCTCATTGCTCAATCCTCATAGAGCAATCCTCATTGCTCAATCCTCATAGAGCAATCCTCATTGCTCAATCCTCATAGAGCAATCCTCATTGCTCAATCCTCATAGAGCAATCCTCGTTTCCCCCGGTGGCATGAACATCATGATGCGATCGGGCGACGCGGCCTGGCGGATGGCCTTCGCGTCGTCGGCGCTGGCATGCTCGGTGAAGTATCGGTAGATCTTCTTGGCGGCGTCGCCCTGGTTCAGCTCGCCGGGCTCGATGATGACGCTGTATTTCGCCCGGGCCTTCACCGCGTCCACCGGGCCGCCGATGACGTAGCACCCCGACTCGTCGAACCGGATGCCGATCGCGGCGCGCACAGGGACATCCTTCACGTAGTTTCGTTCGCCACGGACGATAAAGGCTCCCTTGGCCACGTACTCGCCTGACTCCGGCGTCTTGGACACCTGCTCCGGGCGGACCCAGTAGCAGTCGCCGGAGAACTGGCCGGCCTTCCAGACCGACGAGTACGACACCGCGAACTGCGCGGTCTCCGCCAGCGCCTGCGGGGTGACCTCCCGGCCTTCGGCCTTGACGACCGTGATCGGGGCGCCGTGGGCCTGGGCGTGGAAGAAGACGTCGTTCCGGTCCATGTATTTCTTGACGATCTCCTCGTTGGAGTCCGCGTCCCGGCCGCCCACGACCAGGAACCCGTCGGAGGTGTGGAACCACCGGAACCGGTCGTACCACCGGGGCTTGCGCGGCTTCGTCGACGCCTTCACCTTCTTCTTCCCCGCCGCGTCGGCAGCGGCCGGCTGCGCCTTTGCCATGGCGGCCTTCGTCTGCCCGATCGCCTTCAGCGCGCCCTCTTTCTTGGCCGTGATCTTCTTGGCCTTATCGTAATACGCCTGCGCATTCTGCGGCACGGTGAGCGCGATGTCGATGTTGACTGTGGCCTCCGGCAGCTTTATCGTCAGCGTGCCCGTCGCCGGATCCACGGCCTGGATGGCGGTCGCCGCGGCGTTGCCGGCTTTCTTCGCGTCCTTGAGCGTCTTCCGGATGTCGTCCCAGGAGTATCCCTTTGCCCGGGCGCCGTTGATGACCTTGATGATGTCCTCGACCTGCTGGTAGTCCGCGTAGATCAGCTCGCCCTTGCGGACGTTCTCGGCCTCCTCTTTCTCGAACTTCGCGATGGCCTCTTCCTGCTGCTTCAGCCGGCGCTCCAGCGGGCCCATCTTCTCCACCTTCTTCTCGGCCGCCTTAGCCTTGATCTCGGAGACCGTCACGGCGCTGTAGTACTCGTCCAGCGCCTTGTTGAACGTCTCGAAGAAGACCTTCTCGAAGCCGTCGTAGCGCTTGAGCTCCAGCGGCAGGACGTCGACGTTCTTCCCGTCCTTGCGGACGATGTGCGGGCGCAGGACGCCCTCCGAAAGAGGCTTGAACAGCGTCCGGATGCCGTTCAGGAGCAGCCGTACCTCGCTTTCCACCAGCGACTTCGCCGGGCGGCCCTTGTCGACGCCGGAGATCAGGCACGCTTCCTCCACGTACATCCCGCCCATGTTGGTCTGCGTGGCCAGCGTCCGCACCACGTCCTTATCCGATTCCCGGAAGAGGGCGGCCAGCTCGCTCTCCGTCACCGTCAGCGGGTTCAGCTGCGAGGCGGGGTACTCGTAGACCTCGCCCCGGAGCACGTCCCGGTCCTTCATCTTGATCGACTTGAGGGGCATGATGATCCGGCGGTCGGCGTCCAGCAGCACGACGTTCCCCCGGGCGAACATCTCCACGACCAGGATGGTCTTCTCCCCGGCCCGCACCGCCTCGATCTCCACGATGCGATCGAAGCCCCGCTGGCGGATGGCCGTAATCCGGCCGCCCATCATGTACTTCCGCAGGATCATGGCGAACGCCGGGGGCAGCTTCGGCGACTCGCGGGGGTGGCTGCTGACGTGGAGCCGCCGGCCGGCCTCGGCGATCAGGTCGTACTTGCCGGTCTTGAACTCCTGCAGCCGCATGCGGACCTCGTCCGGCGTGTGCTGGTACACCTTCTCGATCTTGGCGTCGAGGAGGAACTGCAGCTCGCCCACCACGGCATACACGTCCACGCTGCTCATCTCTTCTTTCATCGTCTCCGTCGCTCCTTCCCTGCCTTCCGGGAACGTCTGTTGCTTATGAAGGTTGCATGATAATAAACTTTGGTGTCCGGGCGGGGCATCCGGCAAGGGCCCGGGACAAGGAATGCAAGGAACAGTAAAAGGCCGCAGAGACCGCGGAGGAGCGCGGAGAGCGCAGTTTCCTTTTTAGACATGGCAAAATGAATAACTATAAAGTAACTGCGGTCTCTGCGTTCCTCTGCGGTCTCTGCGGCATTTAACCATGCTGCATTTCTGTCACGCATAGCAGGACAATGATCCGATTTTCATCATCTCATACCTGAGAAGGGCACCTGTCATCAGCCGACTCTCTGCGGCCTTTAACCACGGACTGTGTACCGCTATGTATAGCTCCGAACCAATGTAGCTTTGTGGCATTTTATTTAGCGGTCACGTTTATTTGCCCGCTGTCCGAGATATGTAAGGGATTAGCGTGGTGAGGGAAATCGTCAAGCTGGCGGCCTTAGCAGCCGTCATATTGATCGCGGCCGTGCTGGTCGCGCTCTTCGCTTCCGGGTACATATCCGCCTTCAAGCCCGGGGGGTCGACGGGGCCGCCCGGAGAGCATGTGATAGGGGGCGGCAGTAGCATCACCGGGAGAACATCTGTCGTCAGCACGCCGGCCCCGTCGCCATCTCCGATGCCCATGCCGCCGATGGAAGAGCGCATGCAGCCACCGCAGCCGATGGCCCCTGGAACTCCGCCGGGGCAGGGGGTACAGCCATTGCAGGAGCCGATCTATCCCGGCTACAGGGAAGGCCCGGCCATGCCAGTTATAGAGCCGCCTCAGCCTTCTGCTGCGCTACCGGAGGCGGGGCCCGGGCCGCGCATCATACAGGACCGGCGGGGGCACTCCCGTCGCCGGAGCCGGCCGGGGAGATGTCCCCGTTCGTGAAGGGCTGGATGCTGATCATCCAGCGGTTCGTGACCATCCTGCCCTACCTGTTCCCGGGCATCAGCCCGCTGCATACATGGTGGCCGGAAGGCCTGTGAAGTGCGCGTCCGCATGCTCCCCATCCTATAACGGGCCGACAAATAACGACGTAAGCGAAGGCAGTTTCGCCGAAAACGCGGTATTCATTTGAAAAGACATTACTTTTTTATAAGCCCCTGAATATTTTCGCTCAACTAGGTCGTATGGTTTGATATAGTGCAATTACATTAGAAGTGATTGGAGCGTCACACCGCGCTACCCACGCGGCTGAATGCTTCAACACCCAAAAGGTGGAGCGCCATGTAGTTACAGGATCATGTCACCTACACCTGAAGCTACACCAACTCCATCTCCAACACCCACCTCAACACCCACCTCAATACCCACCTAAACCTATATTGCCACGGTCCAGACAAGTACCACAAGGAAACGGAAACGTAACATTCACATTACTGGTGCTGTAAGTTAAACCGTAACCTCATTCGGGGAAAGAAAGGACCGTGGCTATAGGCGATATATGAATTTTCAAGAACAATCCGGTGAATGTTACTTTTATCCTTCTGCCATGCCAGCCAATCAACTTTTGTGTACCATTACAGAACGGGCAGGTATCTGCGGTGTAACAAGCTGATCTCGGCGTCGGCGGCAGGCCGGGCGCTCGTGCGCGCGATGTTGCTGAAGTTAGGGAAGATGCGAGTATACAAGCTTATCGATGTTAAAGCTCGTGGAAAGAGCGCAGCCAATCGCCAACAGTCAATCTGAGCGCGCCTGCGCGCCCAAGCGTGGGAGAGCGGGCAGCACGTTTGAACCGCTGGAAACGGCATAAGACAGGTGCTGGCGCGCCATAGTCCGTTTTTTATGAATCATTACCTCATTCAGGGCTAGCTGCCTCTTCTGCTGTTGACGGATCAAGAGGGGGTTTCATCGCCAAGCCCTCCGCTTCGCAACGGCCCGTTACCCCGCCCCCTCCAGTCGCTCCGCGCTATGCGCTCCGCTGGACTTTATAAAGACAAGCCCTCCGCTTCGCTACGGCCCGGTACCCCGGCGCGACCGCTCCGCTTCGCTTCGCTCCTCGGAAGATCACAAAGCCAGCCCTGGGCATTGAGATATTCTCTGTTTAAGATGGATACGTTTATTAGTCTCGATAGACATCTGGGTCTTGAATGAAGCGCAGGAAGCAGGCAGCGGCCAGGAAGGCGTTTAACGTTGATATGGCGGGGCAGCGGATCGAGCGGCTGTTCGGGCTGGCGGAGAGGGCCTGCAGGGACCGGCCGGACCTGGCGGACCGGTACGTGGACATCGCCCGGCGGATCAGCATGCGTCACCGGGTGAGCATTCCCGGGGGGCTGAAGCGGCACGTCTGCAAGGAATGCGGGGGTTACATGGCGCCGGGGGTTAACGCGCGAGTACGCATCGACGGGAGGAACGTCCTGATCACCTGCCTGCGCTGTGGCGGCATTAAAAGATACCCTTATAAAAGCGAGAGTAGGGAGCCGACCGGCCAGCCGGCCCCGTAGTGTCTCGATCTGGTTTTTCTCTTTCAGCGGACAGCGCTGGCCGGCATGGCAGTTCCGGAGAAGTCGGCCTGCGGCATTGCCTGTGTGGTGGCCGGGAAGTTAGCCGCTGCCGGGGCCGCGCTTATGGGTCCTGTGCTGCTGAGCCCGGCCCGGGTGAGGCCGGTAGCCAGCCCGCTCTGCAGCGCCCCCTGCAGGTTCGCTGACGTGAGGGCCGCGCCACCACCGATGCCACCGGCGGCAATCCCGGCTCCTGCCGGGGCCACGTACGGAGAAGCCGGTGCTGCTGCGCCCGCACATCCCAGGGGCACAGTGTAGACCTGTGGGACCATGTTGGTCACGGGCACCGAAGTCGTCACCGGCACTACTCTGGGCACGGTGGTCGTGGTCACGGCCGGCTTGACGACGGGCACCGGCACTGTCTGGGGTACGATGCAGACCTTTGGTATCGTCACGGCCGTATAATCCGTCGTCGGCACGACGATCGGCACCTGCTGAGGCACCGTGGTCGTGGTCATGACGGGCACGCTAGTCGTGACCGGCACGTTGCACGATACCTGTGCGATGCAGTCCTGTGGCGTCCCGACCGCCACGGCGCCGCCGAGGCCGAACTGCGCCAGCACCGGCGCCGGCGCCGTGATCAAGGCCAGCGTGAGCAGCGCGATTGCTGCTATGGAAATTTTGTATACCATCTTCATAACTACACTCCCTACAGTACCACAGATTTGGCCGAACCGTGATAAAAGTTGTCAATTGAAAAAGTTGATCAGAGGGCTCAATTTAATAAAATATAGCAAAACCGGCTCCTGATAAGCAAAATCGAGTGGTATAATGCTCTGATTATATAATTGAATGATAATAGTACTTAAAACGTTGAAATTAGTCAGATATGGCCGTATGATATGAACGATAAATGCAGCGGTGGGGTAACACGGCCTGGCCATTGAACACGAACCACTCTGCGCTTTCGGCCGTGGCAAAGGTTTTAGTGCAGCGCGCCCCGTGATTGCACAAACTTCAATACGATAGACGTACAGCCATATATGGAGTGAAAAGAGAGAATGGGAGTCGATTTAGGCGATCTCGTCGAGCCGCGCGAGATCGAGCTGAAGGAGCTGAGCAACAGCACCATCGCCATTGACGCGTTCAACACCTTATACCAGTTCCTGAGCATCATCCGCCAGCAGGACGGGGCGCCGCTGGCCGACGACCGGGGCAACGTGACGTCCCACCTGTCGGGCATCATCTACCGGGTGACGAACCTGGTCGAGGAGGGCGTCAAGCCGGTGTTCGTCTTCGACGGCAAGCCGCCGTCGTTCAAGGCGGAGACGATCAAGGCCCGGGCCGAGGTCCGCGAAGCGGCCCGGCAGATGTACGAGGCGGCCCGGGCGGCCGGCAGCGCGGAGGCCTACAAGTACGCCCAGGCGTCGACGTCGATCAACCAGCAGATCATCGCGGACGCGAAGGAGCTGCTGGGCTACATGGGCATCCCGTTCATCACCGCGCCGTCCGAGGGCGAGGCCGAGGCGTCCTACATGGTCATCAAGGGCAGCGCCGACTACGTGGGCTCCCAGGACTACGACGCCCTGCTCTTCGGCTCCCCCCGGGTCGTCCGGAACATCACGATCACCGGAAAGCGCAAGCTGCCCCGGAAGAACATCATGGTCGACGTCAAGCCCGAGGTACTCGAGCTGAAGGAGGTGCTGTCGACGCTGGACATCACCAGGGAGCAGCTCATCGATCTCGCCATCCTGGTCGGCACGGACTACAATCCCGGCATCTACAAGGTCGGCCCGAAAACGGCATTGAAGCTCGTCAGGAAGCACCCGGAGAACATGCCGGCGATCTTCGACGAGATCGGCCAGACCGTCGAGAACTACGAGGCCATCAAGCAGTTCTTCCTCCACCCGGACGTCACCGACAAGTACGAGATCAAATGGGGCAAGCCCGAGCCGGAGAAGATCAAGCGGTTCCTGTGCGGCGAGCACAGCTTCTCGCCCGAAAGAGTCGATAAAGTGCTGGAACGGCTGGTCAAGGCGATGTCCGAGACGAAAAAACAAAAGACGCTGTCAGCGTGGTTTTAGGTATTTGACATTGAGGGCATTAAGAGCATAAAGGGCACAGAAGCCACAAAGGACCTCTCCGAACACGTCCCTGTGAAGCTTCCGTGACCTTATATCCGGCGATTACTTCTGCGCCGATTTCTCCAGCGCCTCGACGATCTCCGGCACCCGCTCCGCCGGCAGGCCGACGATCATCTCGTCGTCGGCGATCTTCGCGTTCTTCCGGGAGCCCATGCAGCCCAGCGTGAAGTTCGGCTCGCCGGTCATGTAGACCTCCGCGACCGCGTCGGCGCAGATCGACTGGATACCCGAGAAGTCCGCGTAGTTCCGGCCTCCCATGGCGAAGATGTTCGCCTTGGCGATCCGCATCATCTGCCGGGGGTTGCCGATGATGACGACGACGTCCGGCTTGAAGGCCGCCTTCTCCAGCGGCGCGTACAGCGTCGCCACGTGTTCCTCGTCGACCCGGGTGATCGAGCCCGTCGTCCGCTTCGCCGCCCCTTTCGAGCCGAAGTCGCCCAGCCCGAAGTAGAACTCGCCGTTCAGCACTTTCTCCGGCGTCTCCATGATGCCCAGCGCTCCCGCGCCCCCCGCGCAGGCGTGCTTCTCCTTCGTCGCGTAGAACACGTCGCCGCCCCGGGCCTTTTGCACCATCTCGCAGTGCCGGACCTTCTCCCCGATCTCCGGGACGCCCGCGGGGATTTCATCCCGGGTGCGCACGAGCTTGACGGCCACCGGCGAGCCCTTCAGGCCCAGCGCGGACTTGAGTTTTGATGAGAGTTCTTCGTAAGTGCTCATGATTCGATACCTTCTATAAATAGAAATTAACGGCGTGTAACGATATATGCTTTCCGAGTACGGGACAAAGAGGGCCCGGAGGCCATGAAGGGCATTAAGTCGGGGTCGAACAGAAAAAGACATTGCTTCATGGCCCGTTGCGCCCCTCATTCCGCCATTTTTTTGTTGTTTGATTTTTATCCATACCCGGCGACGTACTGACTGGTGTGAGGGTTGAAAGACCTGTCCGGGACGGGAGAATATCTGGCAGATGCCATTACGCACGGTCCCGTCTCGTTTATCGCATGGCTTTCTGACGGGCGGTTGCTGACTGCCAGTGCTACGTTCCACGAGCTGACGGGGTACTCCCCCGATGAAACGAGCGCCATGCGATGGCCGGGCGACTTCGCGAGCGAAGGGCTGGCCGGATGCGTTCTCCGGGGCATGAAAGAGCCGGGCCTCCCGGGAAGATCGCGCCAGTGCGAGGGCAACATCGTCGGGAAAGATCGTTCCGAAATCCCGGTGTCCGTGATCTTGCACCGGCGCCGTCCCGGGGATACCGGGGAGGTGCAGTATTACGCGTTCATCACGGACACCACCCGCCTCAATGATCGGGAAGAACGACTGCAGCTTACCCAGTATGCCATCGATCACTTCATGGACTCGTCGCTGTGGCTGGATAGCGAGGGCCGGATCGTGTATGCCAACGAGAGCGCCTGCCAATCGCTGGGCTATACCCGGGAAGAGATGCTATCCCTGGGGATCTGGGACATCGACAGTGCCTACAGGCAGGACATCTTCGCCAGGTCCTTTGAGAATATCAAGAATGCCCGACACATGGAGCTGGAGTCCACCGGGATCGCGAAGGACGGCAGGCGGTTCCCGGTCGAGGTTCACGCCAGCTATATTCAATATCACGGGACCGAACGGGTAGTCTGTTTCGTCCGGGATATCACCCGGCGCAAGGACGCCGAAGAAGCCCTGGCCGAGAGCGAGGAGAAGTTCCGCGTTTTGTCCGAGCTTTCCCCGACGGCGATCTTTCTTTACCAGGGCACTAAGCTCATCTACGCCAACCAGAGTGCGGTCGCGTTCACCGGGTTCTCGATAGACGAGATGACGAGTAAGAACTTCTGGGATATGGTCCACCCGGAGTACCAAGAAATGGTCCGGGCTTACGGGCTGGCGCGGCAGCGCGGCGAGCCGGTGCCTGCGCGATACGAGGTGAAGTACGTCACCCGGTACGGGGAAGAGCGGTGGGCGGAGTTCACGGCCGGCCGCATCGAGTACCGCGGGCGCCCGGGGGGCATCGTGACCGCTATCGACACAACGGAGCGTAAGCATACGGAGATCGCCCTGCAGGAAGCCAAGTCGCAGGCCGAGCTGTACGTCGACCTGATGGGCCATGACATCAACAACATGAACCAGGCGGCCATGGGCTTCCTCGAAATGGCCTATGAGAAGCTAAAAACCAGAGGCTCGCTGGACGGCGAGGACCTCGACCTGCTGGCGAGCGCCATGGGGTCCCTGCGGAGCAGCTCGGGCCTCATCGACAGCGTACGGAAGCTGCAGCGGGAACGCAAGGGCGGCATGAAGCCTTACGTGTTGGACCTCAGTCCACTACTCGCCGATGTGAAGGAGCAGTACACTTCCGTGCCCGGAAGAGAGATCGTCATCGATTATACGGCCTCATGCCCTTGTAAGGTGCTTGCCAACGAGCTGCTGCGGGACGTGTTCGCGAACATCGTGGGCAACGCCATCAAGCACTCGCGGGGCGCCATCGCGATCAGCATCAGCCTGTCGGTCGAGCCACGACAGGGCGTGCATTACTGCCGCGTCGACGTGGAAGATAACGGTCCGGGCATATCGGACGAGCGTAAGAAGGCCATCTTCGAGCGGGCGGGCATGGACCGGACGAAGCTCACGGGCAAAGGCCTGGGGCTGTACCTCGTGAAGACGCTGGTCGAAGACTTTCACGGCCGCGTCTGGGTGGAGGACCGGGTGCCGGGCGACTACCGGAAAGGCGCGCGGTTCGTAGTGCTGCTGCCGGCGGCTACTGCCGGGCAGAAAAATGACTTCGTCGAAAGTGACGACGTCTGTAGCCTGTGAGTATAATTGGCCTTGATGCAAGAATTGACCGTTTGCTTGAAGAGTCAATAACTGCGAAAAGTAAAGTTATGATACTCTGCAAATTATGCGATACCGGCTGTCGCTGCTGGCGTAACGCGGCTACGGTCGAAGTAGCTCTTGATGAATCCGACGATCTCGCTGTAGAGAATCTGAGGATCGTCATCGACTGACAGTGGTTCGGCATTGTCTACTTCGAGCGTGATCAGCCCGTTGTACCGGTACTCGTTGAGCCGGGAGAGCAGCATGCCCAGCGGCAGCAGCCCCATGCCGGGGGCCAGGTGCCCGGCGGCAGTCTGCCCGCCGTAGTCACTGAAGTGGACGTTCTTTATTCGCGGTATTAACATGTCACAGGACAGGAGGATGTCCATGCCTGCAGCCGCGCAGTTCGACACGTCGAAGTTGATGAAGACGTCGTGGGTATAACAGAAATCCCGCAGCGTTTTGATGTTGAGCACCGGATGCTGGAACTGCGTGGGACGACTGTTCTCGACGGCGATCTTTTCCTTGCCGTAGGACTCCTTGAAGAGTAGCACGTTGTTGCGGAACAGCAACTGGGCCGGCCAGTCCAGGAGCGAAGCCCGGGGCACTTCGATGACCATGAGGTCCGGCTCGAGATGCTCCATCGCATAGCACTTCCCGTGCATCAGGACACCTGCCGTACTCATCGGGCTGGGCGCGATGATGCTGCGGACAGGCAGGTTATGCTCCAGCGATAACAGGTTCAGCCGCTCGTAGTCGATGCTGAACGGCGGCTGGCAGAGCTCGACGCCGTCGAACCCGCAGCGCTCGGCAAAGTCGAACATCCGGGCATATTCTTTAACCTTGGCGGATGGCCGCAGCTGTAAGCAGACGTCGGGCATATGGCAATCATAATACGGATAAAAATATATGATGTGTCAGGGAAAAAATTACATATTGTAGTATTTTTCCGTGATTTCAAGGTTCACGTCGCCTCTCATGGCATAGACCTTCGAATTGGCGTCGTGGTGAAGGATGACCCGCTCCACCCGGTAGCCGTTATCCCGGAGAGCGTCGCCGATCGGGGTGATCTGTTCCCGCATGATGTCTACGAACTTTGCGGGATTCTTGCTGACAGGAATGTCGACGGTCGAGTGAACGATCACCCGGTCGTCCATGATGAACTCCGAGACGCGGAAGATGTGACCGTCCCGCTCTTCCTGCCCGATCACTTTGAATTCGACGTTCGCATAGTTATCGGTCAGATAACGCGTGGTAGACAATGTGGAATTGAGAAGAACATTAAACCAGGGTACCATGGTATTTTCACCGGGATATTGTTGCCCAATGTTTTTGGATAAAATAACAGGGGTGGACATCTCAGCATGAGATGTCCGCCGACCCATATAGTCTTTTTGCATTTTATGCTTTCACGTAAAGCGTGCCTTTGCCAGCTTCTGCGCGGTCGCCGGTGTAGACCTTGAACGGCATCTTCTTGCCCTCGAAGTCCACTTCCTGCGTCTCCTTCAGCGCAAAACCCGGCATCATCGTCTCGATAGCCCCGAGCATATAGATAGTGCCCCGGGTCATCTGGGCGCCGACACGGCCCGGCGAATTGCCATAGATCACGATCTTGCCGCCGGGCTCCTTAGCACCGACAGCACGGCCCGCATGGATACCCGCGTTAATATTCGCGTTACCCATGACGGTGATCGTGCCTCCGACCATATACTCGCCAATATCGCAGCCAGCGTTACCCTTCACCAGGATGTTACCACCCTTCATGCCACGCCAGTCACCACGATAGCTAGCACCACAATAATTTCCGGCATTGCCCTCAATAACGAGGTCACCGCCCTCCATCTGGATGCCCGCAAACGCGTCAGCATTCCCTTTAACGAGAATCTGGCCACCCTTCATCCAGGCGCCGCAGTACATATCCACGTCACCCTTACAAAGAATAGCCCCGCCCGTCATCTTCGCACCGATGTATTTTACTCTGGGGACGCTCCCGTTGATCACGATGGCCTGCTCTCCGGCAGTAGCGGCAACCGTGCCGGTAATGTCGAAGAACTTGCCCAGGCGATGAGAAGTGTTACCCTCCCACACCTGCAAATCCGCAATCTGCGCAAGCGTCTTACCCGCAAACGCGTCCGGCGTGATACAGTCGGCCTCAAGCACCAGGTACTTCTCGCCGTTAGGAGTCAACGTAATCTTATCCATCTTAGTTACCTCCCGCCAGCGGGCCCGCCTTCATAACCGTCTGGTGGGCCGCGTACGCGTCCTGCACCGGATAGTTATTCAAGGTGACCGAGTAGTACTTCAGGAACTTGTCCACCACGTCGTTGATGACCTCCTTATTGTTGAAGCCATCCGCGTCAGTCCAGACCAGCTGCTTCGGCTGGCCCATCGACACGACCTCGCCGTCCTTC
This sequence comes from Methanocella sp. PtaU1.Bin125, assembly GCA_002067315.1. GTDB lineage: Archaea > Halobacteriota > Methanocellia > Methanocellales > Methanocellaceae > Methanocella_A. The sequence continues at coordinate 16,732 of MVRA01000088.1, forward strand.
ACCACGATCTCGCCCGCCTTAATGGTGTAAGCGGCGTTCGAGAATGCCTTGATCAGGCCGTCGGAGTCCTGCGTGCTGTCCTGCGTCTTCGGGTTGAAACTGTAGATCGAGATGTCCGCGTCCGCGCCAACGCCCAGGTGGCCCTTCGTCTTGCTGATGCCCAGCGCCTTAGCCGGGCCCGCACGGGTCATCGTCGCGATGTCGTCGAACGTCATCTCTCTCGAGATCTCCCCGACCTTCGACCTTTCCCGGACCCACTTGTGCAGCGTGTCCAGCCGGCCGTCCCTCGCCTTCTTGCTCATCAGCCATGCGGTGATGAACGGATACCGCGTAAACGGTCCGGCGTTCGGGTGGTCCGTGGTCATGAAGCACTTCCACGGGTCCTTGACCAGCAGCGCCAGATCCATGCCCGTCGCCCACTGGAGGCCGAACACGTGATTCTTCGGGTCGTAAATGAACGGCACCACACCGGAACCGGTCTCTAACTCGACGTCCAGGTTCGCCCACTTCAAATGGTTAGTCGAATGCAGCACGAACTCGAACGGCCCGTCCGCCGTCATCGTCGTCGTCTCGTCAAGCGTGACAAAGCCGACATCGATCGTCAGATGATCGTTCGAGTTCACGTAATCGGCGATCTTGTCGCCCGCAGAGAAGAAGTCCTTCCATGCGGTGCCGCCGTACGAGTTGAACTGCGTGTGGGTAATGTGTATGTTCTGGTTCCTGCCGGACTTCTTGTTCGTCTTGATGCCCTTGGTCAACTCCATGGTCTTAATCATGGTCGTATAGTTGCCCGGGTGG
>MVRA01000089.1 GCA_002067315.1 Methanocella sp. PtaU1.Bin125
CATCTTCGTCTACGACGGCTACGAGGGCGGCATCGGCATCGCCGAGAAGTGCTATGAGCTCTTCCCGGAGCTGACTCAGGCCACGCTGGAACTCATCCGTGATTGCGAGTGCGAGGCGGGCTGCCCGGCCTGCATTTATTCGCCTAAATGCGGGAACAAGAACGCGCCGCTGGACAAGGCCGCGGCGCTCAATATCCTGGCTCACATGAGAAAAGAAAACCCCGGCAGCAGCCAGAGCTAATCGTCGCCTGCCCGGCATACGCCCGCGCGCGTGCGCGTGGCCGTCCGGAGTTGCCGGTCGCTGAAGACGCCGAAAAATTAAAAATGGTTCAGTCTTCTGTGCCCCAATACTTGTGGGCTTCCGCTTCCATCTTATCCAGCCGGGTGTAGTAGTCGGGGAACTCGTTCAAGTGCGCTAACGCGATCTTGCCGGTGATCAACGGGTCATCATTGGTCACATTAGTGTGCGGGTCCTCCCTGCCGTGCTCCAGTTCCACGTCCATGCCGCGCCGGAACTGCTCCACGTCGAACTTGTCCCACTTGATGCCCAGCTGCTCGCCGATCTTCTTCGCCTGCTCCGGGGTAAAGACCTTCTTGCCCATAATATCTATCTCCAGATAGTGATTCACGAAGATGAGATAAATACTTAACCGACCCTGATCAGCCCAATCGCTACCATAATCCTTATTTCATCAGCGTACAGTGATATTGCGGGTGTCAGATATGTCAAGGTACTCACTGGAGGAATTCGTTAACCAGACCTCCCAGAAGGACAAAGGCGAAGGCGTGTTCGAGCTCGAGAACCACCGGATGCTGGAGATCAATCTTAACGGCATGATGTGGATCAAGGCGGGCGCCATGGTCGCCTACCTGGGGAACATCCGGTTCGAGCGGGAAGGGATGCTGGAGGCGGGCCTCGACAAGCTCCTGAAGAAAGCGATCACGGGCGAAGGCGTTCACCTGATGAAGGCCACCGGCGCCGGCAAGCTGTACGTGGCGCAAAACGGCAAGCGGATCTCGATCATCAACCTGCAGAACGAGTCGATCTTCGTCAACGGGAACGACGTGCTGGCCTTCGAGCCGACCGTGAAGTGGGACATCAAGATGATGAGGCGCATGTCCTCGATGATGGCCGGCGGCCTGTTCAACGTGAAACTTGAAGGCACTGGCATGGTCGCGATCACGACCTATGGCGAGCCGACGACGCTTCGGGTGACGAAAGGCCAGCCCGTGATCACCGACCCGAACGCGACCGTCGCGTGGTCGGGTAACCTGAGCCCCGAGATCCGCACGGACATCACTTTCAAGACGCTTCTCGGCCGGGGCAGCGGCGAGTCCATCCAGTCGGTCTACGCCGGCGAGGGCTTCGTCGTCATCCAGCCGTACGAGGAAGTCTATTTCCAGCAGACGTCGGGCGGGCACTAAAGCCTGCCTGTTTCCCCTTTTTCTTCTCCGCGACGGGACCGGAGCTTCAACGCAAAGGATTTTATAATATCTGAGTAGTGTATTCCCGTTGTGCTTTTACGGATTACTTTCACCATGCTTGGCTCAAGAGTTAATATTTATATGGGGTAAATGATGCACGTGAGCGAACTGACCGCTTTTCCGGGTATCGGAGAGAAGATTGCCTTAAAGCTGATCGAACATTTCGGCTCCGAGCAGGGAGCGATGGAAGCGCTGCGGCAGCGCGACGTGGCGAGCCTCGCGGAGGTGCCCGGGATCAGCGAGAAGTACGCGATATCGCTGGTGCACCAGGCGATCGCGCACGATGAAGGCTGCGCCATCGAGGACTTCCTGCAGACGCCGGAGGCCATGAGCGTCTACGACAGGATCATCGGCCTGATTCGCTCATACGCGCACACCCAGTATTCCAGGGCCAGGCTTAGCACGTATATCCCGTACCCATCGTCAAAAATCGCCCACATCAAGGCCACGCAGGCCAGCCTCGAAGAGTACATGGGCTTCGCGGAAAAGCTGTCCGGCCACACGGGGCTGGAGCAAGCCTTGAAGAAGCTGCGGTACCTGAAGAAGCCGTCGGGCGTGCAGAAGTCCCGCGACCGGGTGGTGCTCGCCGACAACAGGAAGGACTACGAGGCCATCCTGAAGGGCGGCATCGACAAATACCTCGACGTCAACCTGGTCGAAAACGTCCACGACCTGGTGGACATGGCGAAGGGCTACGCGCAGGCGCTGGTCGTGGGCCAGAAGTACGCGGGCGGCGACTACCCGGAGGAGCTGAGCCTCGAGTTCGTGGACAACCCCGGCGACCTCTGGTGGCTGGTGCCCGAAGTGACCATCGGGTTCTTCGCGACCAACAAAGAGCCGCTGGAGGCGGCGCTGGAGACAATCCGCATCGTCCGCGCGGAGTCGCCCGGCTTCTGCAAGTACATGGACGAAGCGAAGACAGCCGAACTCTCCTCGGAGCTGGCCCGTATCGGCCCGGACGGCGAGCTGGCGGTCGGGGTGGACGCGGAGCTGGACCGTTTGAAGGGCATACTGGCCCGGTTTAACGTCACGATGCAGGCCGTCCTGAAACAGGCGAACCATGATTTACAGGAGCGGATGGAAAAAAGCACCGTGACCCTCAAGGGCTCGCAGCTGCTGGGCATGTTCGGGACGGGGCAGGACGCGGCGTTGAAGAACGTGCTGGAGAAGGAGGTATCGAAAGCTTACGCGGAAGTCGTCGCGTCGGCGAAGGACAGCCTGAGAGAACAGCTGGCCCTGAAGCCGTTCGAGATGCAGCACGTCGACGTCATGTTCGACGACGAGATCGTCTACCCCATCGAGATCAACCACCGGGCGGTCGAGGGATTCCGCAACGCCGTGAACCGGGCCCTGACCGGCCGGGTGCTGGAGAACAAGCGCGCCAGCGCGAAGAAGCTGGCGAAGTACGAGCCGGCCTGCAGAGACATGATCCGCGAGGCCCTCGAGTTCGACATGTACTTCGCCATCGGCCTGTTTGCCGCCGACTACGGGCTCCGGATGCCGAAGCTGACGAAAGCCGGCGTCAACATATCGGCCGGCAGGAATATCTTCCTGCAGAAGAAGGCCGAGCCGGTATCGTATTCCGTCGGCGTGAAGAACGGCCAGGCGAAGGGCGAGCGGATCATCCTGTTGAGCGGCGTCAACTCGGGCGGCAAGACCACGATGCTGGACATGCTGGCGCAGATCGCCATCCTGGCCCACATGGGCTTCCCGGTGCCCGCGGAGGCCGTCGACATCGGACCGATCGACGCGCTGCTCTACTATAGCAAGTCCAAAGGCACGTTGACGGCGGGAGCCTTCGAGACGACCATCCGCGATTTCTCCCGCGTCGTCTCTCCCGGCGCCAAGCTGGTGCTGGTGGACGAGCTGGAGTCGATCACCGAGCCGGGCGCGTCCGCGCGCATCATCGCGGGCATCCTGGAGGCCCTGTACGAGAACCCGGGCAGCGAGGCGGTGTTCGTGAGCCACCTCGCGGAGCAGATCATGGCCAACACGAAGTGCCCGATCAGGGTGGACGGCATCGAGGCGAAGGGCCTGGACGCGAACCTCAACCTGATCGTCGATCGCACCCCCCGCTACAACTATCTCGCGAAGAGCACTCCGGAGCTGATCGTCGAGCGGCTCACCCGCTCGTCCTCAGGCGGGCAAAAGGAGTTCTACGGGCGGCTGCTGGCAAAGTTTAAGAGCAAGTAGGACATCAGGGGGTGTACACGGAGGAATTAGTTCCTGTGATGTACACCAGAAATCACCAATACGACACGTCTTTTGTCAAAGAGAACCTGATGGGCCCCAACGCGCTCAGGATGATCGACGAGCTGGCGAAGTCGCTGAAACTCGAAAAGGGCATGAGGGTCCTCGACCTCGGCTGCGGGAAAGGGCTGACCTCGATATACCTGGCGAAGGAATTCGGCGTCACGGTCTTTGCCACCGACCTCTGGATCAGCGCGTCGGAGAATTACGAGCGGTTCAAGGCGATGGGCGTGGAAGATAAAGTCATCCCCATCCATGCCGAAGCCCATGACCTGCCGTTTGCGCAGGAATATTTCGACGTTGCCGTCAGCATCGACGCGTATCACTACTTCGGCGTCGAGCCCGATTACCTGGAAAAGTACTTTGCCCCGCTCGTCAAAAAGGGCGGGCAGATCATTGTGGCCGTGCCCGGGCTGAAAGAGGAGTTTTCCGCAGGCGTCCCGGCCGGACTGGCGTCTTACTGGTGCGACGACATGGAGAACACGCTTCATTCGCACGAGTGGTGGCTGGAGCTCTGGAAGCCGTGCGAGGCCGTGGAGATCAGGGAATCGGCCGAGATGAAATGCTTCAGGGAAGCATGGCAGGACTGGCTGACGTGTGGCCATGAGATCGCCCGCAAGGACGTCGGGATGATGGCCGACGGCGGGTGGGAGCACTTTAACCTGGTCTCGATGGTCGCTATAAAACGGTGATCTGGCTTCGTGCGCGGGCGGCCGCCGGGCACGTGCCTATTCTTTGTCTGCGAACAGTTCCAGCAAAACGCCTTCGTTCATCCGGTCAAGCTCGTCGAAGGCAGCGCGCAGTTGCCGGGCATACAGCCCGACACTTTTTGGGTCGCCGGAAAGCCTCGCGCCACTGGCTATGGCCTTCTGCGCCTGATCTTCCTGCCACCGGTCCCCGTAAAGCCGGTAGTATTCACGCGTCGTCTCCATCCGTATCCAGTGGGCCGCCAGCGCCTCATAGTCCGGGCCTATGACGCCCTCGTCGGGTATGCTAAAGATGTAGCAGCTATCATAACAGTCGCCGTCCTTCTTCCGCTGCATCTTCAGGAGGCTGGCCCGGGTGACGTGAATGGTGTTGAACGGGTACAGCCGGCAGACCGCCGGTTTCGCCTCGTTCACCGTACACCCTTCCCGGCCCGAGTAAAACGGGCACACCCCTTTCTTCGTCCGGATGGCGAGGCCCCTGAAAGGGCCGTGGCCGAAAACGTCGAAGACGCCGGCTTCCCGGCAGTACTTCCTCACGAAATTTTTCAGCGGCATACGGAGCCGCCGGGCCAGGAGATGGGCGTCGTTGAGCGAGATGATAATGCCGTCCTGGTGCTTACAGCACGCCCCGCAGCGGTTGCATTGATATTCCCGGATATCGATCTGCATAGGGCTTGTGATACACTCTCTGGATATTCCTAAAAGCGGGGCTAATTGCCGGGCATCTTCCATTGAAATATTACCCATGATATAACCTGATCAGTTCCTGGCGTCCTGGCGTTCTGGCGTCCCTGGAGGGCCTGACAGTAGTCGCACTGTATGAACATGGCCGGATTTTCATCTGCCTTTTCATGATAAACATCCATATTCATTCACAGAGTCCTGGCGGCACCACTACGATAGCCTGTACGACTCCGGGGTCTTTATTACCCGAACAGCCGCGCAAAGCCCGGGTAGGCCTTGAGCGGTATCAGCTCGAACGCGATCAGCCCGGCCTTTACCAGCGGCAGCGTGTCGAGCGCGCGCTTCGCCTCGCCCACGGTGGGCGCTTCCATGACCAGGACCGCCTCGTTCCGGTCCTGCCGGAAGTACAGCTCGCGGACCACGCCCGACTGGTGGAGCTCCCACGCCCTCATCGCTTCGGCTTTCATGTAAGGCTTGAAGGCCTCTGCGCTGGCGCCGGGCAGCTCGTGTTCGATGGCCAGTATTTTCATCACTGTATGATAAGGGCTGATCGGACATATATTTGAGCTATCGGCGATGGCATGAACGGCAATCTATATATTTCGCCATCGCGTTATTAGATAGATATTAATACTAATACATATACAGCTATGTACAAACTTATACATTGGAGGCCTTAGGTGAGCGCAAACATACCGGTGTCTTCTGATCATCCCGCTGACTTATTCATGCCGAGGAAAGAACTCGAGCAGCTGCAGCTGAAACGGCTTAAGGCTGTCGCCAGGCAGGTGTACGAGAACAACGCTTTCTACAGGCGGAGGTTCGACGAGGCCGGCGTCAGGCCGGAGGACATCCGCACGCTGGATGACATACGGAAGCTCCCGGTCACGGATAAATCGGACCTCCGGGACAACTATCCCTACGGATTGTTATCGGTCCCGCGGAACGAGATCGTGCGCATGCACGCGTCTTCAGGCACCACAGGCAAGCCGACAGTCGTTTACTACACGAAGAACGACATCCGCACCTGGGCGCAGATGTTCGCCCGGTGCCTGCGGCTGGCCGGCGTCACCCGGGACGACGTGTTCCAGGTGACCCCGGGCTACGGCCTGTTTACCGGCGGGCTGGGCTTCCACTACGGCGGCGAAGAGCTGGGCTGCATGGTCATCCCCATCGGCCCGGGCGACACGCGCAAGCAGATTGAAATGATGAGGGACTTCGGCACGACGGTGCTGGGCGGCACGGTCACCTACTCCCTGCGGATATCCGAAGTCTGTCACGACCTGGGCATCGACCCGAAAGACCTCGGCCTCCGCGTCGGCATCTTCGGCGCCGAGCACTGGTCCGACGCCATGCGGAAGCAGATCGAGGGCACCTTCGGGTTCGACGCGTTTGACATATACGGCCTCTCCGAGATGTTCGGGCCCGGCATCGGCCTCGACTGCAAAGAGCACCACGGCATCCACATCTGGGAGGACCACTTCATCCTGGAGATCCTCGACAAGCGCGGCGAGCCGTGCGCCGAAGGCGAGCGGGGCGAGATCGTCCTGACGCCCCTGACCAAAGAGGGAATGCCGCTCATCCGCTACAGGACCCGCGACCTGAGCAAGCTGATCGGCGAGTGCTCCTGCGGGATGACCCACCGGATCATCGACCGGGTCCACGGGCGCACGGACGACATGGTGATCGTGCGCGGCGTCAACGTGTTCCCGGGCCAGATCGAGTCTGTATTAATGAAGCATCCGGACATCAACAACGAGTGGTACGCTCACGCGAGGCGCAGCCCGTCCGGCTCGATGGACTCGCTCGTCATCCGCGTGGAGACGGATAAGCCCACGAAAGAGATGATGGCCGGCCTCACCCGCGAGCTGACCTCGACGCTCATGGGCCTGAAACCCGAGCTGGAGCTGGTCCCGGTCGGCACGCTGCCCCGGCAGGAAAAGAAGACCCGGCGGCTCATCGACGAGCGTAAGTACTAAAATCGCCCGGCTAACGCAATCCGCGCTGGCGCTGTCGTACGATTCCCGGATGCCCGGGCATTCCGGGAACGTATTTATAAAATAACTTTTTTATTCTTATCAGTTTTATAATTCGATCTTTATGAGCCGGCATATGGTGAAAGTAAAGAAGGACGCGGATAAAACCAGGGCAGAGCTTATTAAAGAGTTAGACGCCTTGCGTGACCACAATTACCGCCTGAAAAGTGTGATCAGCCGATACGAGAGAGTGCTTGCCGGGAAAGGCCCGGAAGAAAACCACTATGATCTTGAGACAGAGAAGGACAGCATCGAATCGCTGCGTAAGGATTTGGGGGAAAGGCTAAAGGAAATCGATCTCAAGGAGGAAGAGCTGGCGGTACAGAACGAAGAGTTGCGGTCACGGCTTGAAGAGATCAACGCCCGCAGCGACGAGTTCGCCCGGATGAACGCGGCGTTGCGGGAAAGCGAGGAAAAGTTCCGCGCCCTCGCCGAGTCGACCAACGCCGGCATCGTCCTCTTTCGGGGCGACCGGTACATCTACGTCAATCCGATGGTCGAAAAAGTCCTGGGCTACACGAAGGACGAGCTGCTTTCCATGAACACCTGGGACATCATACACCCCGACTCGCGGGAACTGGTGAGGAGGCGGGGGCATGAGCGGCTGCAGGGCCTGTCGGTACCTTCCCGCTACGAGGTCAAGGTCCTGACGAAGGACGGGAAGACGATCTGGGCCGAGTTCTCAGCCGCGGTGATCGACTACCAGGGCCGGCCGACGGCGATCGCCACGATTTTCGATATCACCGAGCGCAAGCGGGCGGAGGAAGAGCGCGACCGGCTATTTGAATATTCGCGGGACATTCTGTTCATCGTCGGCTTCGACGGTCGCTTTAAGGTGGTGAGCCCCTCGGTGGAAAAGACATTGGGCTGGAAAAATGAAGAATTTCTGGGTAAGCACTTTATTGATTTCACCCACCCCGATGACCGGGCATTGACCATCGCGATGATGAAGGAGCATGAAAACGGCAGGGAGGCCGAGTTCGAGAACCGGGTACTCTGCAGGGACGGCACCTACCGGTGGATATCCTGGAACGCCCACCCGCTGGTCGACGAGAAAATGGCCATCGGCGTCGGCAGAGATGTCACCGAGCGCAAGCGGGCGGAGGACGAGCTGAAAGCGGCCAAGCGGCAGGCAGATCTCTACGTGGACCTGATGGGCCACGACATCAACAACATGCACCAGATCGCGCTGGGCTACCTCGAGCTGGCCAGGGGGACGCGCCCGGGGGCAGAGCAGGCCGCGCTCCTGGACAAGGCCGAGGAAGTCTTGAATCGGAGCGCGAAGCTCATCGGCAACGTGAGGAAGCTGCAGAAGCTCCACGAGGGAGCGTTCCAGTCGCGAGATATCGATGTGTGCAAGGCGCTCGCCGACGCGCAAAGCGAGTGGGGGGCCACGCCCGGCAAGACGATCACGCTTGACTTGCACGGCCACAGGACGTGCATCGTACGCGCTAACGAGCTTTTGTACGATGTGTTCACCAATCTGGTCAATAACGCGATAAAGCACATAAAAGACGGTAAGCAGATCATCATCAGCCTGGACACGACGGAGGAAAAGGGTAAGCCTTACTGCCGGGTGGCAGTCGAGGACAACGGCCCGGGCATCCCGGACGCCTATAAGGAGCGGGTCTTCAACCGGATGCACCAGGGCACGGCGAGCGACACGGGCCTCGGCCTGTACCTGGTCAAGTCACTGGTCAGGAGTTATGGAGGCAGAGTTTGGGTCGAGGACCGCGTGCCCGGCGACTACGCGCAAGGTGCCCGGTTCGTCGTCTCGCTACCGGCTGTAAATAATAAACGCGATCCCTCTGATCAGCGCGATCGCGGGAGCTCTCAGGCATGAAGTCCTGGCGTGAGCGCTCATCGGTCTACACGTTGCACGGACAGGAAAAGAAGGTCTGACGGCTTGCCGGTGAGTGGCAATATATGGCCCATTTCCGGCTCGTTTTATATTTAGAACCAATTTAACACATGATGACGAAATTTTTAAATAAGTTTGCCTCCAATCTATAGCATTAGTGATCGTTCGTGGGTGAAGCGGTAATTTTTCGCGGAAAACCGTTGACATTCGATCGCGGGTCGATCGGCTATAGCCTGGCGTTCGGGCTGTACGGGCTGGTCCTGGCCGCCGTCATGTGGGCCCTGGAGTCCGTCTGGCTTGCGATTATGCAACACGCGTCGGCGGGGACGTGGATCTTCTGGTCAGGGGTCATGGGCCGCCCCGTCCTCATCATCCAGCTCCAGATCATCCTGTGGACGCTTGCCGTTATACCGGGCATTATCTACGCCGCGGCGTTCTACCGGAAAAGAGAGGCGGCCAGACAGGCCCTCGAGTTCTTCCTGCTGGGAGCGGCCATCGGGCTCACGTACGGCATCGCTTTCCACCTGGGACAGTTTACCCTCGATAACTTGAGCTACATGACCTCGGGCGTCTGGTGGAGGGCCTCGCTCGGGGAGTTCCTCCAGCGAGCGGCAGGCATGATGTTAGGCGATGGCATCCTGGTCGCGATCTGGGTGACGCTCGGCGCGTTCGTCTGCTATATTGCCACCCGCCTGGGCTTCGTCAGGTGGGACGGGCCCGCCATCAAGGACAGCTGGGTAATTATTACGGGGCTGGTGGCCATAATAGCGATCGTTCCCCTGATCATCGCGATGCTGTCGTTATAGACGGTGCATGCCCGACGAAATAGCATGCTGATGATCATTTCATTACGGCGGGAAGCATGACCACGAACCTCGCACCCCGGGTGTGGTCTCCCTCCACCCGGTCTTCGACCCAGAATCTGCCGTGGTAGTCATCCACGAGCATTTTGATCAGGCAGAGGCCGAAGCCTTTGCCCCGGGCCCGGGTCGTGGCCAGATTCAGCCGGTCAAACAACGTTTTCTTGAGCTCCCCGGGAATGCCCGGGCCGTCGTCCTCTACGGCGATCCGGCAATATTCTGTCCCGTTTTCCGTGACCTGGTCGACCCGGATGTCGACCGCGAGGGCGCCCTTCGAGTGCTTTACTGCATTGCCCACGAGGTTGAGGAACACGTCCTTCAACAGGCTGTTCGCCCTGACAAGGCATTGAACCTGAGGGGTAAAGGTAATCCTGACGTCCCGGCCGGGTACGCGACGGAATTGCTTGATGATATCATCGACCATACTGCATACGTCGATGACCTCCGGCTTATACAGGCCCATCTTCTCCCGCTGGATCTTGCGCACGTTATCGATGAGCTGCGAACTACTGTTCAGCGAGTCCATCGCCTTGTCCAGCAGGACAATGTTGTCCTCGTCGAGCCTGCCTTCCATCTCAATGATATTGCGGGCCAATTCCAGGAAACCCAGGCTGACCTGATTCATGTTGTTGATGTCGTGGCCCATCAGGTCCACGTACAGCTCGGCCTGCTGTTTTGCGGCCTTGAGCTCTTCCTCGGCGCGCTTGCGCCCGGTGATATCCTTGAGGTAGGCAAAGTTGAACTCCCGGTCGCCGGACCGGACGTAGTTCACCGACGCCTCGACCGGGAATCTCCGGCCGTCCTTCGCACGGTGAAAGGTCTCAAAAGTGAAGGAGCCCCTCTCCTTGATCTCCTGCCAGTGTCCCGGCCACGTTTCCCTGGTGTAGACAGGATCGAAGCCCCACACGTACATCTCCTGGAGCTCTTCCCGGGAATACTGTAGCGCCCTGCAAGCAGCCTGGTTAGCGTAAAAAACCTTCCCTTCGGGCGTGAACCAGATGATACCATCGGCCGCCAGGTCGACCGATGCCTGGGTGAGTTTCAGCGCTTCCTCGGCCCGCTTGCGCTCGGATACGTCGAAAGCCGTCGCCAGGCCGGCCGGTTTGCCCCGGTACTCGATGAGGCCGGCGGCGAAGTCCACCCAGCCCGCCCGGCCATCTTTTGCGAGGTATTTCACCTCGTACTGTACCGGCAATGTCTCGCCCAGCTGCCTTTTCCTCGCACGCTCCTTCACCAGGCCCAGGAATTCAGGGTGGATCCAGTGCCATGCGTCCCCGGATAAAAGCTCGTCTCTCGAATAGCCGGTCAGGATCTCGGCCATCGGATTGACATAAACGTACTTCTCACCCTGGTAGAGGAAGATGGCGGCCGGCGAAGTCTCGGCCAGCACCCGGAATTTCTCCTCGCTCTCCTGCAACGCCGCCTCTGCCTGCATGCGCGTCGTGATGTCCCGCGAGATGCCCTGCACACCCACGACCTTACCGCTCTCATCGAGGATGGGTGTCGTAGACACTTCAAGGGGGGTGCGATGACCGTCCTTATGGATGCTCCAGGTTATGTAAGGTGTAACATCCTCGCTACGTTTACGCTTAAGCAACTTTTCTTTGATGGATTCGTGGCATTCCGGCGCGATGAAATCCCAAATGGTCTTTCCCACCATCTCGTCGGGCCTGTATCCGTTCACGCTCACCACGTTGCTACTGACGAACATCCACCGGCCTTGCAGGTCTATTTTCCAGATGACGTCCTTCGAGTTCTCCACCAGGAAACGATATTCTTCCTCGCTCTCCCGCAGCGCTTCCTCGGCCCGCTTGCGCTCGGTGATGTCCCGGTCGAACGTGATCAAATACTCCTTATCACCATACCTTGTATAGCAGGAAGTGACTTCTACCGGGAACACCCGCCCGTCCCGGGTGACGTGCTTCGACTCGAACTTCGAGTAGCGACCCCGCTTCCGCTCCAGCAATATTTCCGGGAACTTCTCCGGCGAGTAGTCAGGGTCGATGTCCCATATGTGCAGAGATAACAGCTCTTCCCGGGAATACCCGAGGGACCTGCATGCTTCCTGGTTCACGTAGACGATGCGCCCGTCCATCGTAACCCAGATGGCGGAGTCCCGGAAATTGTCCAGGGCGAACTGGGTCAGCATCAGTTCTTCCTCGGCCCGCTTGCGCCCGGTGATGTCCTTGAATCCCACCAGGATGGCCGGCTCACCCTCATAGAGGAATCGCATCGCCCAGACGTCCACGTCGACGACGATGCCGTCGACCCGGATGAACTTCTCCTCTATCATCGTCACAGCGTTTTCACCATGACTCATGGCGTTGATGCGGTCCCTCACAATATCGCGATAGTCGGGGTGGATGATTTCCCCCAGCACCGATTTTCCGATAACTGCGGCCGGGTCAGATGCGCCAAGGATCCTGGCCCCGGCCTCGTTGATAAAAGCGATCTTGCCGCCGACGTTAACCCACATCCCGTATAACTTCTGCTCCAGTAGCCGGCGGGTCATCGATTCGTTTTTCCTCAGATCGGTTTCCAGCCGCTCTGCCCGCAGCACGCTTCGTTCGAGCTCGGCATTGCGGGCCCTCAGCGCTTTTAACTCCGCTAAGAGTTGTTCCCTGGTCTTATCTATGTCCGGTGAGGCAGAAACGGGTTTGGGGCTCATAACATCTCGTTGATTGAATAAATATAAAACCAAATTTTATAAATATTTTCAGCCCCGGTAGTCATTTACAAACAAACACGTTAAACGATATACGCGCTCACGACGGAAAGCAACGTAGCGATGGTCGCAGTCCCCGCGGCGACCAGTTTCCTGAACATATAACTGCACCTCCATTAGTGACCACCTTCCCCGGAATCACCTATTTATTCTTCTTTTGTAATTGTTCAGGTGTCTCTTCAACAGGTGGCCATGGCCAGCGCACGCGCGCGCGAGCGGACGGTCGCCAGTCCATGAGACTCGCTTGATGAAGAACAGTTCTTCACGCGCAAGCAATGAAATGGGCCCTGTTTCGGTGCCGGTCATATAGATCCTCGCGACGACGCGACGAATCGCGACGAACGCGACGTTTCTCAAAGAACGATTAACTGGTTATCCTTTAACAGTCGTCGCGCCCGTCGCGATTCGTCGCCGGACATCAGCAGATGTCCGCGTCGTCGCGGGAATACCGTCCTGCGCTAAGCCTCCGCAAAGGCTATTCCGGAAGCCTGAACAGGACTTTCAAGGAACACCTGAACAGTTACCTTCTTTTTAGTGATTTATCAACGTTTTGACGGTATCATTAATGGGTGAGTGAATAGAGGGATATAAAACGAAAAATATATTCATTTATGCATTATCATATGACAGGTAATTAAACAGGTTATCTATTTATGAAAGAAATATAATATATAACAAATTTTCGGGGGTTAAGATGAGTAAAGCGAGGGACAGGCCGCCTCGCAATAAGCGTTTCGCCGATGCGAACGCGAGCGCGCGCGACGCGATGGCGCCAGAGCACGACGATAAGCTGTACCGCCTGCTGGCAGAAGGCTCGACTGACTTCATCTACGTGATCGGCCCGGACTTCCGGGTAAAGTATGTCAACCGATCGGGTGCCTGGGCTCTGAAAACGACCCCGGATGGTGCGAGAGGTAAACGCCTCGAGGAATTGTTCCCCCCGGACACAGTCGCGACGATGACAGACTGGCTGTCGCGGGTCTTCGAGTCCGGTAAGCCTTTTTCAGGCGAGTTCGTCCATCAGTTCAACCGGGAGAATTTTTATACCCACGTGCTCCTGACACCGTTCTTCAACGAGGAAGGAAAAGTCGATGCCGTGATGGGAATCACCCGCGACATCAACGATCTTAAAAATGCCGGGCTGGCGCTGCAGGAGAGCGAAGAGAAGTACCGCAGCCTGATCGAGAACATCAACGACATGGTCTGGGAAACCGACGTCGAAGGCAAATGCGTATACGCGAGCCCGAAGACCAGGGATGTGCTCGGCTACGTGCCCGAGGAGATCCTCGGCAGGACAGCCTACGATTTCATCGTCCCCGGTGATGCCGGCAGGGTCAGGGAATTTTTTGGCCAGTACAAGGCCCGGCGGGAGCCTCTGCCACTGATCGAGTACAGGGTCGTACGCAAGGACGGGACCCTGGCCGTCATCGAGACAAACGGTGTCCCCGTATTCGATCGCGAAGGCCGCTTTAAGGGCTATCGGGGAGTGAACCGCGACATCACGGAGCGCAAGAGGGCGGAGAATGCGGTTCGGGAGAGCGAGGAGAAGTATCGCGGGCTCGTGGAGGAGATCAGCGACTGGATCTGCGAGGTGGACAGGCGCTTCATCTGCACTTATTCGAGCCCGAGGGCTAAAGAGGTCCTGGGATACGAGATCGGCGAGATCATCGGCCGATCTGCCTTTGACTTCCTGCCCCCCGATGATGCCAACCGGATCAAGGCCATGATCTCCCGTGCGGATGAAGCCGGGAGCGAATACAGTTTTTTTGAATGCTCGTTACTGCGAAAGGATGGCCGCGCTATCCGGGTGGAAGTCAGTGGTAAAGCGGTGAGGGACAGCGAGGGCGGATTCAAATGTTACCGGGCGACGCTCAAGGATATCACCCAGCGTAAGCAGGCCGAGGAAGCGCTGAAGAGCTCGGAAGCGCTGTTTCGTACCCTGTTCGAGAACGCCAGCACAGCCATCATTATCGTCGACTCCGATACGGGAGCTGTCCTCGATAGTAATCGCAATGCCGAGCAGCTGTTCGGGCGGACGCGGGACGAGATGTCCGGGATGATTGTGACCCGGCTGCACCCGCCGGGGCACGCCGATGACCGCTATAGCCATATCGCCCGGCAGGCCAGGCAGGGCCGGATCGTCAATAGCGAGGCGGAAATATTGCATAAGGATGGCCGAAGGATACCCGTCATCATTAACATCACCCCCATGCATATCAACGGAAAAACGGTCGTGATGGGGTTCTTCCTGGATATCACCGATCGCCGGCAGGCGGAGGATGCCCTGCGGGAGAGCGAGGAAAAGTTCAGGCTGCTGACGGAGACATCGCCAACGGCGATCTTCATTTACCAGGGCGACCGGTTCGTTTACATGAACCCCGCCACAGAATCGATCACGGGGTACTCGCATGAGGAGCTCATGGAAATGTCGCCGTGGGAGATCGTTCACCCGGACTACCGGGAGAAGGTGAAAGAGCTGGCTTCCCGGCGTATGAAGGGACTATACCACCCGACGAGCTACGAGACGAAGCTCCTTACCAGGGACGGCCGGGAAAAATGGATGAATAATTCCTCAGCATCGATCGTTTACAAGAACAGGCCCGCCGGCCTGATCGTCGCCTTCGACATCACCGATCGCAAGCAGGCAGAGGATGCGCTCAGGGAAAGCGAGGAGCGGCTGCGCCTGTGCGCGGCCACCGCCCGGTTCGGCACGTTCGACTGGGATATCGTTCACGACCGGCACTTCTGGTCCCCGGAGACTTACGAGATTTATGGCATCCCGCAGGGTACGCCGTTGACGCTGGACTACCTGAACAGCCTCATCTACCCGGGGGACCGGCAGGACGACGTCGTCGCGGCAGGCCTTGATCCGGAGGGGCCCGGCGAGTACGCCATGGAGTATCGCATCAGGCGCGCTTCGGACGGTGAGGTACGCTGGGTGTACGTTAGGACACGCGTCCTTTTCGCGGGCGAAGGCGCGGGGCGCCGTGCCGTCCGGATCCTGGGCGCCATCCAGGACATCACCGAACAGAAGGAGGCCGAAGAGATGCTGGCGAACGCGAAGGAACAGGTCGAGCTGTACCTCGACCTGATGGGCCACGACATCAACAACATGAACATGATCGCCGGCGGTTTCCTGGAATTGGCCAGGCAGGCCCTCAACGACGATGGCAGGCTCGAACGTACAAACATTGACTTGCTGGACAGGGCCATGGCCGCGATAAACCACAGTTCCGCGCTGATCAGCAATGTCAGGAAGCTGCAACGGGGAAGGTCCGGCGAATATAAGCGGGAGACGTACGACCTGGGCGCCCTGATCGAAGAAGTGTGCGGAGAGTACCGGTCAGTTCCCGACAGGGACGTCAGCATCTCATGTGATACCGTCAAAGGCGTTCAGGTACAGGCGAACGAGTTGCTCAGGGACGTGTTTGTCAACCTGATCGATAACGCTATCAAGCACTCCAGCGGGCCGGTCTTTATCAGCATCAGGATGGCACCGGTACGGAGGAATGGCCGGCAGTACTGTACGGTCACCGTCGAGGACAACGGCCCGGGAGTACCCGACAGGATGAAGGACGCCGTCTTCGACCGGCTCCGCCGGGGCGACACGCTATCCAAAGGCAACGGCCTCGGGCTATACCTGGTCAGGTCGCTGGTCGAGAGCTATGGCGGCACTGTCCGGGTCGAGGACCGGGAAACGGGCGACTACACGAAGGGGGCCCGGTTCGTGGTCGAGCTGCCTGCTATGGACGTCGTCATCCCGGAAAAGCCGTGAATTCTTGACCGTTCGGTCTCCCGGGAAATGCGCGATGTAAAGCATAATAAAAACGGACCGGCAGGAAGCATATGAAGCCTTGCCCTGCCGGACAACTGTACCGGGGCTGTAGGAGTTCCGGCCTGATTATAGCTTGTCGGCCACCTCGACGTTCGACCTCGGTATGAGGCCCCAGTTCGTGACGCTCAGCACGGTCCGGGTGGCGCCCTCGGTCGTGATGACCTCGTACTTCTCCCCGGGCTTCAGGTCCTTCTGCACCCCGTCGACGCTGATGCGGACCCGGCCGTCAGCGCCCTGGAACAGGACCGTTACCCCGACGCCGACGCTATGCCCGACGCCGTAGTCGAAGAGATAGCGGTTGTTGACGTCGTCGCTGTCCGAGAAGCCGAAGATGATCTGGGACGCGTTGTAGTCGACCCCGTCCTTCCGCTTGAGGTTCAGCTTTTTGTTGCTGTCGCTGAACTTGTAGTTCATGGTGACGTTCGGGATGATGATGCCCTGGCTCGTCGGGTCGACCAGCATCGTGTTGCGCGAGACCTCCAGGAAAATGATCTGGTCCGCCGGTATCGTCGACGATATGTCCGTGAACGTATCCGCGGGCGCCGGCGTGGCCGTGGCCGTGGCGCTGCCGGAGCCATAGTACTGCGACATCTGGTCCGACGTCGGCAGGTTGGACAGCAGGCTCAGGATGCTGTTGACGTCCGATGCCGGCAGGCTGGAAACCGGCTGCAGAGAAGCGCGGTTCGACGGGCTGAAGAACTCCATGCCGTTCAGGTTCCAGTTATTAAACGCGGTCTGCGCCGGCGTCGATACCTGCATGTCGCCGGTGGGCACGCTCACGCTCAGGCTGGAAGCCGGCGTGCTGTAGCCGGTCAGGCTGTCAGGCACGCTCGAGCCGTATGAAGACGTGCCGAGCGACGGGAAACCCATGCCGGACAAAGATGTCGGGAAGCTGAACGCCCCCGACGAGACGATAACCCCCGCAACCAGCAGGGCCATAAGTGCGACCAATACCCGTTTCATATCACTACCCTCAACACATTATTGCGAAAAATATGCCATTCATGTCGATAAGCCGATGCAAGGCTTTCGACGGCAAAACGCCCCGGGGCTGCTGATAAAAAGCCTATGCATCTGCCCGGCCGGGGGAAAGTTTATCGCCGCTGGCCCCCACAATGCCTGATCGACATGGCCAGCGAGTATTGCACGCTAACCTGCGCCCGTTGCGGCGACTGCTGCCGGAAACACGGGCTATATCCCGTGACGTCATCCGATATCGCCGACATCGCCCGGGGCACGGGCATCAGTGCCGGCGAGCTGCTGTCAGGATTCTGCACGGTGGCCACGCATGACGGCCGCAAAGGCCTGTTCACCCGGGGCTCCGGTATGGCGTGCCCGTTCCTGGCGGGGGACGAATGCTCTATCCACGCGTTCAAGCCCATGGTCTGTTCGGTTTTCCCCGATAACGACGGCTACGTGACCGTCCGCCGGCTCAAGGAAGGCCTGAAGGCGTCCACCGTCAGCGGCGAAGGCCTGTCCCGCTGCGCGGCCTGGTCGTTGCCCGACGACGGCGTCCTCGCCCCGGACATCGAAAACACGGCCCGCTTCCGCATCAGGGAAGATACCGACGCCCAGTATTTTATCGGTCACGACACCATTGACGAGGACACCGTCGATTTTCTGGCCAGGCTGGCGGAGACCCGGGTCACCGACCTGCCGCTGTACCTGGCGACGTCGTTAAAGTATGGCATGCTGCGGCAGCTCCACACCGTCGGGCTGCCCGACGTGTCGCCCCTCATCCAGGCCGAGCGCGACATCCTCTACCGATACTGCGGCACATACGCGACGGCCTGTATGCTGCCGGAAGCCCTGATCACGTGCAACGGCGTCAGGGCCACCTTCGTCGACGGCCATCCAGGCATCATGGTCATGTGCGACGAGGCGCCGCCGGCCGGCGGAGAAGCCCGTTTCCTCTGGCGCCGGTACGGGGAGACCGGCATCTTCGCGGCATTCGTGGAAAGCGGCGGCTTCGGGCACGCGACCGCATTCGTGATCAATACCCCGTGCCTCGACGATATAATAAGTGACGGGAAGCTTCATCTCGCGTTCAGCGACGGGGCCGGCCGGGTGAGCTTCGCCTGTAAAAAAGGGATATTGTAGTCGTATGGCCTGACAGGAGCTATGTTTCGCGCGCGAGCGGCCGTGCAGGCGCATGCAGGCGGTATGGTGAGGCCCGGCTATATATTCACGATCGCGTCGACGTCGACCAGGTTTATCTTCGCGTCCTTCAGGACCTTGATCGCCTTCGCGTTATCGTCGACCCTGAGGATCAACAGTGCCAGGTCCGACCGGGTCACGAACGCGTAGGCGTAGTCGATGTTGACCCCGCCCTTGCCCAGCGTGTTGGCGATCTTGAACAGGCCGCCGGGGACGTCCTCCATCTGGACGGCGATCACTTCGGTCTCCGACACGGCAAAGCCCTGGCCCTGCAGGTTCTTGTACGCCCGGTCCGGGTCGTCCACGACCATGCGGATGACCCCGAAGTCGCCGGCCTCGGCGATGGTGAACGCGCGGATGTTGATCTTCGCCTTCGAGAGCGACTCGGCGATCTTCGCGAGCCGGCCCGGCTTGTTCTCCGCAAAGAGCGATATCTGCTTGATCGTACCCTTCATAGTATATACTCCCATAGCTGGTTTCTTAAATCTTTCTTCGGTCGATGACCTTCTGTGACTTGCCCTGGGACCGCGGCAGCGTGCCGGTCTCGACCAGCTCGACCTTCGTGGCGAGCTGGAGCACCTTCTGGAGCTCGTAGCCGATCTTCTGTTCCAGCCTCATCAGGTCTGCCAGCTTGTCGCTGAAGGCCGCCCTGGTGACTTCGACCCGGATCGTCAGCTCGTCCAGCTCGCCCTTCCGCTCGGCGATGATCTGGAAGTGCTCGCCGACCTCCGGGATGGTCATCAGGACCGACTCGATCTGGCTCGGGAACACGTTGATGCCCCGGATGATCAGCATGTCGTCCGCCCGGCCCATGATGCGCATGATGCGCGGGTGCGTCCGGCCGCAGTCGCACGGTTCGTTGTTTAACACCGTGATGTCACCGATGCGGTAGCGGATCAGCGGCAGCGCCTCCTTGGACAGCGTGGTGACCACCAGCTCGCCCTTCTTGCCATCGGGCACCGGGTCGCCGTTCTTGTCGATCACTTCCAGCAGGAAGTGGTCGGCCCAGACGTGGATGCCGTCCTGCTCCTGGCATTCAGTGAACAGGGGGCCGGATAATTCGGAAGTCCCGTAGATGTCGAAGGCCTTGATGCCCATCGTGGTCTCGATCCGCTTCCGCGTCTCCAGCGACCAGGGCTCGGCGCCCAGGATGGCACACTTCAAATCAGTTTGCGCTTTGATGTTGATGCCCATCTTTTTGGCGACCTCGTTCATGTGGAGCAGATAGGACGGCGTGCAGGCGATGGCCGTCGCGTGCAGGTCCTGCATCAGCTCGATCTGGCGCTCGGTATTTCCGACACCCATGGGGATGACGCTGGCCCCGATCTCTTCGGCGCCGTAGTGCAGCCCGAGGCCGCCGGTGAACAGCCCGTAGCCGTAGCTGACCTGGATGACGTCGCCCCGGCCCAGGCCGCAGGACGTGAGCGCGCGTGCCAGCGAGGTGGTCCAGCAGTCGACGTCGCCGCGCGTGTAGCCGACCACGGTCGGCTTGCCGGTGGTGCCGGACGAGACATGGTACCGCACCACCTGGTTCAGCGGGGCAGAGAACATCTTCGTGGGATAATTGTCGCGGAGGTCTTTCTTGTATGTGAACGGCAGCTTCGCGACGTCGTCCAGGCTCCTGATCTTCTCCGGCTTCACGCCGGCCTCGTCGAACCGCTTCCGGTAGAAGGAAGAGTTCCGGTATACGTTATCGACCAGTGACTTGAGCTTCCTGAGCTGTATTTCCTGCAGCTCCTCCAGGGGAGCCCTTTCGACGCGGGAGTTCCAGAAATCAAGCATTGCCGCCATTGACAAACCTCTCTAAAGGATTATGACACGCATCTATTTAATAACGTGGTACCGTCATGTACGTACATGCCCGTACCTCAAATGGCCATCCCCGGGTCGATAGTGGACCCGGCCTTCGTCGCCGGTCCGACCCCGTCGTCCTATGCGCGCTCGGGCGGCCGCGGCCCTGTCGCCTTTTTATATCGCCGTCTGCACGGCCACTATATAGACGTCTGCACGGCTATTAAATAGCCGTCTGCACGGCTATTATATAGACGTCTGCACGGCTATTAAATAGCCGTCCGCATATCGATGACTTTCTTGCTCTTGCCCTCGACGCGGGGCAGGCTGCCCTTTTCGACGAGCACCACTTTCGTGCGCAGGTTGAGCGAGTCCTTCAGCTTCTTGGTGACCTTTCCGGTGACCTTCTGCAGGTCGCCCAGCTCGCCGGAGAAGGCCTTGTCGCTCATCTCCACCCGCACCGTCATCTCGTCCATGTGGTTGACGCGCTCCAGCACGACCTGGAAGTACTCGCCGACCTCGGGCATGTCCATGAGGATGTGCTCGATCTGGCTGGGGAACACGTTCAGGCCCCGGATGATCAGCATATCGTCCGCCCGGCCGTAGAACTTGTTCAAACGCACCGAGGTGCGTCCGCAGGGGCACTCGTCCTTCATGATCATGGTGATGTCGCCCGTCCGGTACCGGATCAGCGGCAGCGCCTCCTTGAGCAGCGTGGTCAGGACCAGCTCGCCCTTCTCGCCCGGCGCGCACTGCTCGCCGTTCTTGTCGAGCACCTCGACGATGAACGCGTCCTCCCAGATGTGGAGGCCGTCCTGCTCGGTGCACTCGAAGGCAACGCCCGGGCCCATCATTTCCGACAGCCCGTACGAGTCGTAAGCCTTGATGCCGAACGACTTCTCCAGCTGGACCCGCGTATTGGCCGACCAGGGCTCGGCGCCGAACAGGCCGATGCGCAGCGGCAGCGTGCCGGGCTCGATGCCCATCTTCTTGCAGGTCTCGGCAATGTATAACGCGTACGACGGCGTGCAGTGCATGACCCTGACGCCGAAGTCCCGGATCATCTCGATCTGCTTCTGGGTGCTGCCGGTGCCGGCCGGCACCGCCACGCAGCCGAGGCGCTCGGCCCCCGCGTGGATGCCCAGGCCGCCGGTGAACAGCCCGTAGTTCGCCGCGTTCTGGAACACGTCGCCGGGGCGCACCCCGACCATGTAGAAGCACCGGGCCATGAGGTCGGCCCATGTCTCCAGGTCCTTCTTCGTGTAGCCCACGACGGTGGATTTGCCGCTGGTGCCCGACGAGGCGTGCAGCCGGTTGCACTGCTGCAGGGGGACCGCGAACATGCCGAACGGATAGGTATCCCTGAGGTCGCTCTTCTTCGTGAAGGGCAACTTTTTGAGGTCGTCCAGCGACCGGACGTCGGCCGGCTTCAGCCCTGCGTCATCGAATCTTTTCCTGTACAGCGGCACGTTTTTATAGACGGCGTTGACAGACTTCTTCAGCCTTTTCAGCTGCAGCTCCTGCAGCTGCTTCCGGGGCATAGTCTCGATCTCTGGCTGCCAGTACTCCATAGGAACACCTATCAATAGCGTGATATATGCTATCTATTGACGCGGTTAAGACATATAAAGGTATGCGTAGGGCGACAGGACCTGAAAAAAGTTCGCGGATGGCGGAAGAGGCGATTCTCGCGTTCGCCGCTCACAGCGCCACCGCTCACGGGTAGCTAATGAGGAAGGTACCTGTTTTAGAACCCGAAGCCGAAGCCCGGAATCGACACGCCGCCTACGCCTACGAACGGATACGCGAACGCCGCCTCTTCGGTGGTCGTGGCAAAGTCACAGTGGGTGAGTACCTGAGTCTGTGCTACCGTCTGGGCTATCGAGGGGAACGCCAGGTTAAACGCGCCGCCTGTCGGGAGACCCGGCAGGGACGTGAAGGCCGAGTCGGCGGTCGTCGGGAACGACAGGGCAAACGCCTCAGTGTCCGTAGCCGCAGCGGTGTCCCTGTTGAACGCAGTCGTCGTGCCAGTCTGCAGAATGGTCGGATAGCCAAATGCAGTGCCCACAAGGCTTGCGCCAGCCGGCGCAACGAGCGCGAAGGCCAGCACAAGCAATATTCCATATGCAATTGTTTTCTTCATAGTATTACCCTCCTCAACAAAATGTGATACGACCGATCTGCGGTAATATTTTGGCATTAAAATCACCGGACGGAGGGCGATAAGACCCCGTTCTGAACATGCGTTAAACCTTTAACAAAAGTTAAACAGTCGCTCCTGGCGACGGCCGGGCGGCCTCGCACGTAACCATAAACGCATAAAAAATGTAACTGTTCAGGTGTTCCTTGAAAGTCCTGTTCAGGCTTCCGGAATAGCCTTTGCGGAGGCTTAGCGCAGGACGGTATTCCCGCGACGACGCGGACATCTGCTGATGTCCGGCGACGAATCGCGACGGGCGCGACGACTGTTAAA
>MVRA01000090.1 GCA_002067315.1 Methanocella sp. PtaU1.Bin125
TTACAGGCTATATATACTCCTACCACATAAGTGTATGTACAAATTATACAAATTTGCTTTATTTCTGATAAATTCGTGTTTATTAATGTAGAATAAATTATTAGCCCGTTCGGACGGCTGCCCGGGCATCGATCGGTAAGCGTCGCCAGGCAGGCGTTTTGCCGGGCCCGGTCGTCAATGTCCGTCAGATAGTGCCTTAACGGATATAAACGCGCTTCACAGATTATCACAGGGCTGAGTCGTGCGACTCTCGATGGATACCTTCTCGGACGTCATTGCCGGGTGGAAAGGGCAGATGCCCGTCTGGGTGGACGAGCTGAAGCGGATGGGCGTTTCGGACGTGGCGTTTTTCAGCCAGCTCGACGGCCGCCGGGTCTACGACGTCCGGGGACTGTATCTCGGCAGGCTACACGACCTGATAGTGAAGCCCGGCGAGCGATTTCTCGACGTGTCCGCCCTGACCTATCGCCACGGGCCGTTGCGGACGTTCATCGTCCCCTGGGGGCAGGTGGCGGACCTGGCAGAGGCCGTCCGGCTCGACGTCTCCCGGGAACAGATCCCGCCGGGCGAGAAGCGCCCCGGGGAAATGTCGCTGCGGGAAGTGGTGCTGGACAAGCAGATCGTGGATACGGAAGGCCTGAAGGTCGTCCGGGTCAACGACGTGCTCATGGCTCGCATCAGCGGGACGATCTCCGTCATCGGCGTGGACACCGGGGTCAAAGGCCTTTTTCGTCGCATGGGGCTGGCGAAATGGCTGCGGCCGCTGCTGCGCGGCCTCCCCGACCACTTCATCCCCTGGGCGTATATTCAGCCGCTGCAGCCGGAGCTGATGTCGCTGCACCTTAAGGTGCCGCGCCACGGCATCTCGGACCTCCATCCCGCGGACATCGCCGACATCATCGAGGAGCTGAACAACCGGGAGCGCCTGACCATCCTGAAAGCGCTGGACGACGAGAAAGCGGCCGAAGCGCTGGAAGAGTCCGACATGGACACGCAGGTCAAGGTGGCGAGATGCATGAGCAAGGAGCGGATGGCCCATATCATGGACAATATGGCCACGGAAGAGGCGGCCGATCTGCTGGCCGAGCTGTCCCCGGAGCGGGCTTCAGAGCTGCTGTCCCTGATGGACCCGGCGTATGCCCGGCAGATCGCCGGCCTCCTCAAGTACCCGGAGACGTCGGCCGGCGGCCTCATGTCGCCCGACTACGTCGCCGTCACCGACCGCTCGACCGTGGGCGAGGCCGTGGAGGAGATACGCCAGCGCCGCGAGGACGTGTGGGCGGTCTACTACGTCTACATCGTCGACCTGGCCGGCCGGCTCCGGGGCTTCGTCTCGCTGAAGGACCTCATTCTCACCCCGCGGAGCGTGCCGGTCACCGAGATCATGACCGGCGAGGCCGGCGAAGTGACCACCGAAACCCCGGCCGAAGAGATCGCGTCGTTCATGGCCAAGTATGACCTGCTCTCCGTGCCCGTCGTCGATAAGGACGACAAGCTCAAAGGCGTGGTGACCATCGACGACATCATCGACCTCGTCCTGCCCGCCCGCTGGAAACAGCAATTGCCGAAGACGTTCCCCAAGAAGACCGGGCCTTAAAATCGTATGGCGCGTGCGAACGGCCGCCCGGCCTGCGTTCAATAATTAATCGAGTATACGTGCCGCGAGCCAGTCCTTTGCCTGCATGACGGCTTCTCGGTCGCGGGACTTCATCTTGATCTTCACGACGTCGGACGGGTAAGACCCGAAGCTGACCTGCGGGAAGAGGCCGACGGCCTCGTTCAGGGGCGCGACGATGTCGGATTCCTTGCGCTTCGTGATCAGCCACTCGACGACCATTTTATCGCCTTTGAACCGTCCGGCGACGAGCGGGAACATGGCTTTAAGCTCCGACGGCACGCCGGGGAACACGAAGATGCGGCCGTCGACGACGAAACCGGGGGCAGCGCCGGCCGGGTTCGGGACGACCTCGGCGCCTTCCGGGATGTCTGCCATGACATAAGCGGCGGGGGCGGGATTACGGCATCTCGCTTCCACGACTTTCCGGGCTTCTTCGCTCCGCGCCAGCGGGACGCCTGCCGCCCGGGCCACGCCCTGCCGGGTCACGTCGTCATGGGTGGGGCCGAGGCCGCCAGTGACAATAACGACGTCGGCCCGGGCGTCGGTCAGTTCGGCGGCTATTACGTCCGGCACGTCCGGTATGACCGTTATCCTCTTGAGGTCCACGCCAAGATCAAAGAGCTGGCGGGCCAGCCAGGTCGAGTTCAGGTCCTGGATGTCGCCGGTCAGCAGCTCGTCGCCGACGCAGATCACGATGGCGTCCACAGTCTATGCCTCTCGGTATCGGCTCAGCGCTTTGCCCTGTAATCCGAGTACGCCTTCATGGCACAAAATCCGCAGGCGATCATGCCGAGCGCGGCCAGGGGCAGCAGCCCGCTGACAGGGGCAGGATTCGGGGTCGGCGACGGCGCCGGGGTGGCCGTGGGCTGCACGGTCGCCGTGGGAGCCGGCGTCGGCGTGGCCTGCAGCTGGAGCGCGATGTTGGTCATCTCGTATTCGTTCACGTAGGTGTTGAGGTGTCTCCATCTCAAATAGAGGCCCGTAGCGTTTCTCGGGATGGGATATTCTTTAAAATAGTCGGACACGCGTCGGCCCGCTCCAAGGCCGTAAGCGAGGATGTTGTCCTCCGTCGTATAAACTGTACCGTTGCTGTCGACGAAATTGATATTGAACTGATATCTGATGTCGTGATCCGTGGGATTATAAAGCGTATAGTACAGCCGGTAATACCTGTACTGCGACGGCGGATACGTCCAGGAGATCGAACCCAGCGGCTCGTCCGAGGCGACAATGTTGTTCAACTCGATCTGTATACCCGAGTCATCCGGAAGGATCATCGGATCCGCGTAGTATATCTGATCCGCTGCCAGCGCCGGAGCCGTGGCAAAGAGCGCGACCAGCGCAGCAGTCAGCAGAATTTTTACCTTCATGCGTATCACTGCTGATAATAGTATCATTGTGCTATTTGAGGCTTTTCTAACGATCGCGATCGACTGGCGGGCAGGAAAAGGTTCAAAGCGCCGGCCGGAGTATGGGGTATCATGTACGACGAGGGGGAGCGCAGGGCCCTGGCGGCAGCGGAGAAGGCGGTGTCGGACGAGACCGGCGCCATGCCGGTCGACTTTTTATCGATCGAGGCTGCCGTGTGGCCGGACGCGAGCATGGGGTGGGCGGAGCCCGGCAGGCTTTATGCGCAAATGCTAACGGAAGGCTACCGGATCACGGCCCGCTCGGCGGGAAAGCTGTTCGAGTGCAGGGTATCCGGCGATCATGTCAGATGCATGATAATTAACGGTTAATTAATGTTAACTATTATTCGTTATAAATTCGACAGATATTATTAACGATTTTGCATCGGACGCCCGGTGCTATCCGTTTTTTATTGCGTTTTTCTCGCTAAACGCGGCCTGTATACGCGGATTTTCGACGATTGCCTAGCAATATCTATATGTATAATAAGCTTAATTTAAGAAAAGCAGATCGTCTGTAATGATTATATATTATAGACTTGATACGGAGGCGTAAAATGAGCGTGCAGCAGGTAAAGCTGGTCAACACGGTCCTTGAGGGGCCGTCCCGGGAAGAAGCCCTTGAAGAGGCGCAGGAGAACCTGTCGAGAAACCAGAACACGATCATGATCGATGAGGAAGCCTGGATTACGGTGGAAATGATCGCCACCGGGGCGCTTAGCCCGTGCACCGGCTTCATGAACCGTGAGGACTACTCGACCGTACTGCACACCGGCCGGCTGGCCAACGGTACGCCGTGGCCCACGCCGCTTTCGTTCGCCATGGCCGGGGAGCGGAACCAGGAGCTGCTCAAGAAGCTCAAGCACGGCGACGTCGTCACGCTCATCGACCGGAACAAGCACCCGGTCGCCCGTATCCACACTGAAGAGGTCTTCGAGTACGACCGGGAGGAGCGCGCGCAATGCGTCTTCGGCACGACCGACAAGCGACACCCTGGCGTCCGCAGCATCTACGAGCGCATGGGCGACCGATCGCTGGCCGGCAAGGTCGAGCTGATGAACCGCCCTCACTGGGGCGCCTTCGAGAAATACCGGCTCACCCCTCAACAGTGTTACGAGCATTTCTACAAGAAAAAGGGCGCGCGTACCGTGGTCGGCTTCATCACCGGCGCCAACCCGGTCCACCGCGGCCACGAGCACATCCACCGCGTCGCGCTGGAGAACCACGACATGCTCCTCATCCAGCCGCTGGTGCAGCTCGCCAAGCCGGAGTACATCCGCTCCGAGTACCGGATACAGGCCTACGAGACGCTCATTAACAAGTATTACCCGAAGGACCGCGTGCTTATGAGCCCGCTGCGGGTCACTTATATCTTCGCGGGCCCGCGGGAGGCCATCCTCCACGCGATCGTGTCGCGCAACTTCGGCGCCACGTCCTTCGCCATCGGCCGCGACCACGCGGGCGTCGGCAGCTACTACGGCGACTACGAGTGCCAGTCGATCTTCGACCGGCTGTACGACGGCGGCTCTAAGGAGCTGGGCATCGAGCTGCTGCCGTTCAGCGAGGTGTTCTACTGTTGCCGCTGCGGCACCACCGCCACGGAGAACACGTGCCCCCACGGCAAGCAGTACCGCATCAACATCAGCGGCACCGCGATACGGGAGCTGATGCGCTACGGGTACCTCCCGCCCCGCCAGGTGTCCCGGCCGGAAGCCGCGCGCATCGGCATGCAGGGCATCCAGCCGAAAGGCCTGGACGAGAACGGCGGCTCCATCTATCCCGTCGGCTCGATCATCAAGAAGATGTTCCCCTTCTACCTCGTCGCCAAACGGCTCGGCGGCCAGCTGCGCGAGAAGCCGCTGAGCTGGGAAGACCTGACCCTCGAGGACGTCGAGCGCGCGCTCATGGACGTCCGGGAGAACGCGGACCGGATCCTGCAGGACATCTCCCGCGACATCGAGTACAGCATGGACGTCCGTCGCGACATCGCCCCCGGCTGGAACGCCGAGTCCGCCGACTACGTCCGGGAGCGCCAGCAGTGCCTGATCAGGGCGCTGGAGGATAAGGTTCGGTCCGCCGACCCGAACGCGGACAACAAGATGTTCCAGAGCAAGGCTGAGGCGGAAAAAGAGCTCGAGGCCGCGAAGGTCGTCTTCGAAGGGATGCCTGAAGGCCGCATCGATAACAAGAAGCTGATCTGGAACCCGCTCAAGTACGAGGAATACCGCTAATCGTTGGACACGGGGGCCACTAAGGGCACGGAGGGCACAAAGGGCTCTCTGATTTTCCGGTATAGTGTCCTCCGGGCGTTTTATTACTGTGTGCCCATCGTGCCCTTAGTGGGCTCCGTGTTACTGGGCCTGCTGGGGCAGCTCGCTTAGCTCTACGCTGACCTCGTGCTGCATCGGGCCGCGGAGCACCATCATGTTCATCTCATCGCCCACCTTTTTCGAGCGGACCTCCTTGCTCAGCTCTTCCATCTGGCTCATCTCTTTCCGGTCGGCGGCCACGATCATGTCCCCCGGGGCGATGCCGGCACGGGCGGCCGGGCTGTCGACGAAGACCCGGGTGACCAGGATGCCCTTGTCCATGGGCAGGCCGTAGTACTGGGAGATCTGCGGGTTGACGCCGACGCCGAGGATGCCCAGCCATGGCCGGACGACTTTGCCGTACTGGATGAGTTCGCTGGCGATGTAGCCGGCGAGCTTGATGGGGATGGAGAAGCCGATGCCTTGCGCGAACGGGATGTTGGCCGAGTTGATGCCGATCACCTCGCCCCGGGCGTCGACCAGCGGGCCGCCGCTGTTGCCCGGGTTGATGTGGGCGTCCGTCTGGATGAGGTTCTCGAAGACGCCTTTCTCCGCCTGGATCGTGCGGTTGAGCGCGCTGATGACGCCGACGGTGACCGTCGGGCCCCGGAGCAGGAAGCCGAACGGGTTCCCGATCGCGATCGCGGTCTGGCCTACCCGGAGCTCACTTTCGCTGAGCCTCGCGGCCGGGAGGTTGCCTTCCTCGACCCTGACGACCGCCACGTCGCTGGTCGCGTCGGCCCCCACCAGCCTGCCTTCGAACTTGCGGCCGTCGAACAGGGTCACCTCGATGTGCTCGGCCTGCTCGACGATGTGATTGTTGGTCATGATGTGTCCCCGGTCGTCGATCACGATGCCGGAGCCCATGCCCCGCAGCGGGACCACGTTCATGTAATAGTCGTGGACCAGCCGCACCGTGTTGATGTTCACGACGGAAGGGCCGACCTTTTCGATGATATCGATCATTTCCTCATCGGATATGGCCATATGAATACTCCCGTTTATAAATATAAACGAATAAATATATAATATGTATCGCGCGTTTGCCCGCCGGTAAGTCGGTACGGTTTTATTTGATGAGCGCCGATACAGCTTGATCTGTTATGGCTGACGCCGACGAAGGATTCACCGACGGCCCGGAGTTCGCCTGCGGCTGCTGCGGGCAGTGCTGCCGCCGGGACCCGTACTACGCTGTCTCGCTGCTCGACATCCGCAACATCAGCATGGCATTGGGCATGAGCCCGGCGGGGTTCTTCGGGAAGTATTGCGCCGTCATCGACACCCCGGGCGGGTTCCGCTACCCGGCCATCCTGGCCCCCGACGGCTGCCCGTTCCTGAAAGGCGTCCTGTGTGCCATCCACCTCGTGAAGCCCATCGGCTGCTGGGTGTTCCCGGAGTCAGCGCTGCTGCCGGTCACACTGCTCAAAAAGAGCATTATCGCGATACCGACCTGCGCCATCCTCGCGCTGCCCGACGACGACCGGCCCCTGAAAGCCGATCCCGAGCTGCTGGCCGCAAGGGACCTGCACTTCGAGCACACGAAGCAATACTTCGAGGAGCACGACGCCTTCGACGAGCCCTCGTGGCAGGCTGCGACCGATCGGCTCATTGAAAAGCTGCAGGACGCGGACGAGCTGGGCCGGCGATCGGCGGAATTGCGGGCGAAGGCTGAAGCGCAGGTAAAAAAGATCAGTGGTCAGTAAAAAGTCTGTAACTCTTAGTTACTCGTTAGTCCTGGCACTCCCGGCGCAAAACGACCCGGGCTGTAGTCGTATGCCCGGCCAGGGCATCCGCACGCGCGCGATGGCGCTCGCCAGAGCCTATCAACGCTCGCCAGAGCCTATCAACGCTCGCCAGAGCCTATCAACG
>MVRA01000091.1 GCA_002067315.1 Methanocella sp. PtaU1.Bin125
GCGCGCAGACGCGCGAAAGGTCTACTGACGATTGACCGTCACTGTTTTTCATCATTAACACCTGACCAAAACCCCCGGTCATCCGCCGACTCTCTGCGGCCTTTGACCGCGTCTTGTCCCATGAAAATAGTCTCTGTTTATGCATGCGCAGTAGTAAAGCGCGCCAGGTTCGCCAAGTACCGCCAGGTTCGCCAAGGTTTGATAAATGGGGATTCACGCTTGCCATAAAAGACGTGGCGAGCCTGGCGGTACTTGGCGAGCCTGGCGCGCTGTAACGCTGCGGATAGCCTAGACAAGGCCCGATTTTCATCAGCCTTCACATGATAATACCCATTTTCATTAACGAGTGTTTAATAAATCGAAAATTTATGCTATTCAAGCCCTATTATAACAAAAATTATCAGTTACAGGAAAAAACATTTATAGTTTTGTCAGTCTGTGTTATTAAGAGAATATATGAAAAACGAGAGGCGCATTAAGGTAGACTTTCCGAACGTCGACCTTACCACCGACGACATCTCCACCGAGTACATCAGGGCAGGCAAATCCATCATCGAGGAAGGCCGGATGAAGAGCCTGGACGATTTCCTCAACCGCCTGGACGAGTATAACCATCTCCAGTACCGGCTCATGGACAAGACGAAGGCCCTGTGCAAGTCTATGGAGAATATGGTAGATAATGACTTCGTCGTAGTGAACGGCCTCAGCTCATTCTTCGACGAGATCGACCGGATCACGGAACGGATGGACACGATGACATACTTCGTCCCCCGGGACGAGGTGCTGCAGGTCCTCGAGGACTACCTGTCGCTGCACCAGCGGCTGTTCAACAAGCCGATGTTCTTCGTCGAGTCCGGGTATGACAACATGCAGAAGTACGAGCTCTAAGTCCACGTTTTAACCGTCGATATACAGTAACGGGACGACCCGTCTGATAGCGACATGTCATACGCGCAGCCACAAACGCTCGCGTTGTCGTTTTCTCTTTTTACCAGTACGCCGGCGACACATTCGGTATCCGGCATCGTGCCGTCGTCCAGGTAATCGATTGCCAGCGACTCGTTGAACGAGAACGAATATGCGATGCCCCGGGCAAGCAGGCTTTTCTCGATGCCCGACACCGGCAGGCCGGCCATGGATCGAAAGTCCCGGGCAAGCGAGGCCTGCTGGTCCCACGGGCACCGGCCTGCCTCGCCTGCCGCCTGGGCGAAGGCCGCGTCCTGTACCCATATGACATTATCAAGGGTTTCCCGCGTGAGCGCCGGACCGTCTGCCGAATAAGACATATTTACCGAGTGCAGGCAGACAACCAGCGCTACGATGCACGCGCATGCCGCAAGGGCCGAAAGCAGGAGGATCTGGCCCCGGTCGTCCGTCATTTCAGCCCGTCCAGAGAATCAGCCTGCAGTCCATCGCCTCGTGTGTATCCATGCGGAGCCCCAGGAACGGCCTCACATACATGACGGCACCGTCAGGCGGATAACTGCCCGCCATCCCGTAAGGCGTCATCAGGCAGCTCCTGACTCCCGCGGGCAATCTGTCGCGCATATCCGACACTATGGCAGGCGATAGCTCAACCCATGCAGCCGGCGTGGAAAGCGCCTGTGCAAGCCCGGGATGCCCGGGCCGGTTTTCCCTGTACTCGAGCACGTACAACAGGTCGCCGGACATTCTCTCCAGGTCATCGGGGTTCTCCCGGGCGCTGCCGGGTGACATACCGTCCAGGCAGGCCACGCACGACAGCATCAGGAGCCCGCCTATGATAGCCTCGATGATGTGCAGCGCGCCTTCCCGGTCATCGATCAGTCGCCGTCGTCCCCGCATATTTCCTCCACAGGTATATGACCAGCGTTCCGCCTTTCTCGTCGCCTTCGGCGTCCCTGATGGCGATGATCCGGGTGCACTTACAGACGTCCATCGTGCCGTTGTCGACGATGTACCCGGAAGCCACCCTGACCGACCCGTCGTTGGCCGAGACTTCAATCCTGACGCCATAGTATTGCTCCGAGCCGTCCAGCCCCAGGTGCCGGAACAGCTCCGAGTCGTTGAAGAATCCCAGGGCGTATACCTTCTCCTCAGACAGTATGCACGGGCGGCCGTCGGACAGCCCGATCAGAGCGGCGCCCCTCGCCAGGGCCGGGCTCATGTGCCATCCCGGCGGCGACCCGGGGCTCGTGGCCAGCAGATCGCCCACTTCCTCCGCCATCGGCCGGAGCTCGATCGCGTAGCTCCATGTAAACGCGCCCGATACCGTACTGACGGCGTAGTACATGACGATGGCCAGCAGCACGATGAATATGCCATAGCCTGCCATGAAGTCGATCGTGAATGCCCCGCCAGCGTTGTCCCTCATGCAATGGTCACCGTCCTTGAAAAAGCGTCATAGGCTATCGTGTGCACGGGCGGCGAACTGGCGATGAACCCCGCTATCTTCACGTCGTTAGCCCGAAATACGACCGGGGCATGATACAGGCGCCCGGAAACGCTGACGCAGACCTCATGCCCGTCGGGCGACGGATATGCCAGGTACGGCATGCCGCATATCTCCCCCGGCAGATCGATTTCGCATGTGCCCGTTATGTCTCCCGGGCCCACGATTTCGCAGGATGACGCGCTAATAGCCGAGGCGACCCGGTAAGCGGCGATAGCCGTGGCATCGGCCTCCGTGGTAGACAGGAACGAGCTCATCGCGGCCGTCAGCGCCAGGAAAATGACGACGGAAACCCCGGCAAACATGAGGTACTCCACGGTGGTGGCAATCCCTTCGTCATGATCCGGGCCTGACCTGCACTGTGGCACTGGTGACGTGGATATCGGTAACACCTCCTGCAGATGCCACTACCGTGTTGCCGCCAATCGTTACCGTGAAACCGGCGTTTTCCAGTAACGTGGCCCAGCCCTCCGGGTCCCTTGTCGAAATGGAGATGACGGCGTCGGAAGGCACCGGCACGCTACGGCTCTCCGTCCGTTGTGACGCCACTCTGATTTGCAGGACGGCGTGGGGGCCCGGGGTGATCGAGCCCGTGTCTGCCGTTATACCTACGAGGCAGACGTACAGCTCTTTTCGCCCATCGTGGCTGGCGAAAAATATCGACGGCTTTCGCACCATATCGACGATTCCGCTATCGTTGCTGACAACCGCGCCTCCCTCGAACGACACTGACCGGAAGGGCGACTGCAGCCGGAGGCTGCCGACGCGTATGGCGGGCATCTCTTCCTCGCCAAGCTTCACGCCGATCCGGGCAATATCGTCCCGCATGTCCATAGCGAGAAGCTCATAGCCGGGAGGCAGCTGAAGCTCATATGCCACGTAGCATGTATTGTTCGCGCGTGCCGTTTCGACAGCGATGGCCGCGAAAGAGCTGATCGATGCCTTCGCCTCCGAATAGCCTATCCGCTCCGCGGAAGAGTAAATCGCCCCGGCGGCGCCGGTGGTGACACAGATCACCGCGATGGCCACCATACCGATGATGATCGCATAGCCTAGCAACTCTGAAACGCCGCTGTCATTCAAAGCCCGATCGCCCCCATCAGGTTAACGCCCGGGAACACGATCAGCGCAAAGACGAGGAAGGCCGCCGTCGTCAGGACCGCCGCGTCCTTCATCCCTCCGAAGATAGAGTTGTCCCGCATGGCGCCGATCGTCAGTCCCGTGCAGACAGTGACGGATAACGAGAGCGCATAGTATGGCATGGCATAATCGACGGGATTTTCCGGCGTGACCGCCCCGCCGGCCGCGAGCGCCCCGAGCTGACGGGAGACCGGGACGAACGACGAGATGCACAGCGAAACGACGATCAGGAACACGGCGGCTGTGAGGTACATGACTGTTATCGCCGGGGAGATACCCGCCCTTCTCTCCGCTTCCAGTGAACGGGACAGCCGGCCTTCCGCCGCGACCATCTTCAGCACGCTCTCCGCGTCGGGGCTCGACGTCAGAGCCTCGTTGATGATAGTGACGGACCTGGTCACGTAGGCATTTTTAACCCTTCCGGCCATGGCCCGGAGCGACGATGCCAGGTCGAATCCCTCGTCCTCGATCTCCGACAGCACCCGCCGGACCTCGTCGGACATGGCCCCGTAATGTCCTGCTGCCGCCCGCTTCAGCGCCTTCGGCATCGAGCCGCTGGCCCGGACGTATTCCGACAGATCGTAGAACAGCTCGGGCGCCCTCCCGTTGATCTCGCTGTCGTAGGACGCCATCAGGCTATAGGCGACGGCAGCGGGTGCCAGCAGGGTCATCAAAAAGACGTATACAGCCACATAAAACGGCTGTAGCAGCATGGTTACCCCTCCCAGACATGCCCCGGCCAGGACGGCGGCGGTCACGATGCCGGGCATTCCTGCGGCCTTAATCGTCGCCCTGAGGCCGTCTGTCTCGCCGAAAGCGATCACGGGCCCGCCTCCGGAAACGCGGCCTGCAGGTACCTGACGGCGACGAAGCTGCCCAGCGGCACGACGATCAGCGCGTCGATCCAGACCAGCGCGTCGCCGGCCAGCATCCCCGCCATGCTGAACACGAGGTTGATGATCGCGATAAAGATGGCCGCGATGCCGATCACCGACAGGTAGATCGACGACATGCCCTGCACCTTCTCGTTATATCTCCGGACCTCGAGCGCCTTTTTCGCCGCCAGCGACTCGTACTTGCCCTGCAGGTAGTCCCGCAGGCGGCCGCCGCTGTTATAGATGGCGGCGATCCCGATCAGCAGCTCCTGCCAGAGGGCTGACGGCGAGGACGCCTGGGCCATCCGCAGCGCCGAGATCACGTCCATGCCGTCCTCCTCGATCAGCGAAAGCGCATACGCGGCCTCCAGCGCGATGTCCTGCCCGTAGACGCTGCCGAGGTTGGAGAGGTTGCGGAGCATCCGTTTCAGGGGCACGTTATATCCGGCCATGGCCAGCATCAGCCCGACGGCATGGATAGCGTTCGCGTCAATGAGGGCAGCGCGGTAGCTCTTCAGCGACGACACATAATAAAGCCTGCCGTAAAAGACGATGATGGCTGCCGCGATGCCTGCCGCAGGGGGACAGGCCGCTTCCGGGACCGACGTCATCTTCCCGAGAGCGAGCAGCCAGACGCCGACAACTGTCATGACAACAACGAAACCGGCTACCGCAAGCAGTATAGAGCGATAAACGTAGTCGGCATAGTCCCGGTCCGGCCGGCACTGCCCGTACCAGACGGCAAAGCCGCCTGCCAGTCCGGAACTTGCCACATGCCTGGCCAGTGACTTAACCGCTGTCATCTCAGGGAATCGCATCGGCCGGCCGCCTCCTTACCTTTTTCATCAGCTCTGTACGGTTACGGTAAAAGCCTTCGATGATGCTGCGTACTTCGGCCTCGCCGCAGACCATGTGACCGGCCAGCCACCGCAACACTGCGGTACGGTCAGTCATCTCCGCGATCAGGCGGCTTTCGCTCCAGCCCCGGTCCTCCATGATCTTCTCGATAACCGACGACTGCACGGGTCTCATGAGTATCGCGTCGCACGCCGGGTCCCACTCGAAGAGCGGGTTGATCTTCACCCGGCCGTTTTCAACGCCAGTGACTTCGCAGATGGACCTGCATCGCCTCACCTTCACTTCCTCTGTGCCCGACAGTACCGTCACCATCGAGAGGCTGATACACAGGGACATGCCGGCGGCTATATGCGGCGATATGTTGAACGGCTCGTCGGTGATGCGGTTAAAAAAGCTGGCAGGGCTGTCTGCATGGAACGTCATGATCACCGTGTGGCCGGAGTTGATGCCGTGGATGGCCGCCCGGGCGCCCTCCGGCGTGCGGACTTCTCCCACGATCACGTACTCGGGCCGCTGCCGGAACGCAGCCACGAGCAGGTCGAACTCGGTGATGGGCGCGTCGCCCGACTCCCGCACGACGAGCGGCGTCCAGTTCAGGCTGGACAGGCGCACTTCCCGCGTGTCCTCGATGGTCACCACCTTGTTCTTCTCCACGATGAAGCCGGAAACGGCGTTCAACGCCGCGGTCTTGCCGGACGCGGTGCCGCCGATGAACGACATGCTGCAGCGGTTCTCCATCGCCAGCCAGAGGAACGCCAGCGCCTCCGGGGAGAACGTGCCGTGCCGCAGCAGCTCGGCCGCCCCTTTGGCTCGGTTGGCCAGCCTGATCGAGAACGTCGTGCCGTTCGAGCTGACCTCCCGATACAGGGTAACGTTCAGCCGGGAGCCGTCGGGCAGCGCCACGTCCTGGATCGGGTTGGCCGCACTGACCGACTTGCCGCCTTTCTGCACCAGGTACATGACGAAGTCGTCCAGCTCTTCCTCGCTCTCGAACCGGATGCCGGTCGGCACCGACTCGAAGCCGGGCAGGTACGCGTATACCGGCATATGATAGCCGTTGCAGCTGATGTCCTCGACGTTCGGGTCCAGGAGCAGGCCATGGATTTTTTTGTAGCCCCGGAAATCCCGCTCCAGGAAATACGCCATCTTCTCCCGCGCCTCCACGGCGATGCCCCGCTCGCCGCAAAGCCGCTCGAACTGCCGGGTGATCCGCTCCCTGCCGCCGACTTTACGCATCTCTTCCAGGGCGGAGCGTGTTTTCTTATGTAGCTCGGTCACGATGGCATCGTACTGTCTCCGTTCGGCGACGGACAGCTGTGGCTCGATCAGCTCATACCTGTAATGTCCCGCCTCATTATCCCGCAGCACCTGCGCCGAGCACCAGCGGTTGATCCGGTAGCTTTTGACCACTCCCGGGCTGCTGCGCACACTGGTATCGACCTCGGCGGCGTCTGCTACGTCGGCGATTTCTCCGCTTTCCTCCACGGGCTCGTCGTCAATTTTTAGCAGTGTGTGTCTATCTAATGCCGGGCCGGCGGCCGCGGCCCTCTTGAGGGTCTTCGACGTCCGGCTTTCCTCGTCCACGGCCAGCAGCGTCTCCATTGACAGGCTATTCATACGGGCACCTTACTTATTTGCATCAATAAGAAAATAATAAAGCGATATGTTATTTATAGTTTGCTGTAAAATAGCTTGATTACCGGTGATTATTGGTATGAGCACATCAGGAGTTGACATCGGCAACAGCCGCCCGGGCACGGAAATTCCCGGTTTGAGAGCCATCTATTTCTCTGAGGGGGAAGATAGTCGCACAGTGCCGGATGAAGTAACGCAGGCAGTCCGTATGTGCCGGGCATTGAACGCTGACGTCATTGCTCTCGAGTCGAGTGATCGCACGGTCGTCGCTGCCGTTAACGGCTACGACGATACTTATGCAGCGGCAGTCTACGGCCCTGGCGTTGCGCTGCCCGCGATTGCCCGGGGCCTGCAGGGACGGCTCTACGGCCACCCAATGCCTGATATCCGACCTGACATATTGCCTGCTGCGATCGTGCGTAAGGCCATTCGCCGGTGGGAGCGCAGGATCGCATTGATCTTCGGAGAGCCGTACGCAGCCGGACTCGTCGCGGCCGTGTCCCCGGCGAAATCGCCGGAAGCGGTGACGATAGAGGATCTTGAAACTATACGCAGAAAGCTGTCGGCGGCGCTGGGAGACTGTATTGATCTACCCGCAGCAGAGACCTGCTGATTATATATTCCTGCAGCGCTCAACCTCCGCCACATCCGGCACATGGCGGTGACTCCGGGCAGTCTGTCATTGTGCCGGAGACTGTCGGTCTATGACTTTCGGGCAGATGATATTACCAGTGCCTTGCCATCGAATTTAGAAAATCAATGTTGCCATTTGCCCGTTTTACGGGAAAGTTGATAAATCAGTCCGGCTTATAAAGGACAGGAGCGCCAGGCATCGTAGTAAGCCGATTCAATCGCTAGGCTGGCGCCGCACGGCTGGCCCCGGGCGGATTCCCCTCGGCTCGGACCTCCCGTGCGCTTTAGCGATCGGCCCGCGCATGATAAAACTTATCTTGCTTTAAGACCTTATACACACAATCCCTGGTGAATCGCGTGTTACTACCGGACGTTCAGGCAAATAACCCGGCTGTCATGATCGGCCTAACGAGAGTGGGCGTCACCGACGTCAAGAAGATGGTGGAGATCACGAGGAGCGACAAGCGACCCATCATTCTGGTCCCGACCTTTGACATTTTCGTCGACCTGCCCTCCACCCGCAAAGGCGCCAACCTGTCGCGGAACCTCGAGGCCATCGACCGCATGCTGGAAGAGGCCCTGAAGCGGCCTGTCTACAAGATCGAGGACCTCTGCGTCGACGTATGCCGGCGCCTGCTGGACGTGCACGAGTACGCGACCAACGCCGAGGTGCGCATGCGCGGCGAGTACATGATGAAAAAGCGCTCGCCGAAGACCAACCTCGAGTGCCAGGAAGTCTACGACATTTACGCCGACGCCGTCATCACCCGGGGCGGCCCCGTGCGGAAGACCATCGGCGCCCAGGTGATCGCGATGACCGCCTGTCCCTGCGCCCAGGAGATCTCCCGGGACACCGCGTTCGGTAAGCTCAAGAAGCTGGGCGTCAGCGATGAGATCATCGTGAAGTTCCTCGACGACATGCCCATGCCCACCCACAACCAGCGCGGCATCGGCACCATCCGGATCGAGTCCGGCGAGAACGGGAAGATCCCCATCGAGGCGATTATTGATATTATCGAGAACTCCATGAGCTCCCAGATGTACGAGCTCCTGAAGCGAGAGGACGAGCGCCACGTGGTCGAGTCCGCGCACAAGCACCCCAAGTTCGTGGAAGACTGCGTCCGCACCATGGCCAAGAACCTCGTGCAGCGGTTCCCCGACCTGCCCGACGACGCCATCGTCACCATCGAGCAGGTGAACGAGGAGAGCATCCACCGGCATAACGCGTTCGCCGAGCGGATGGCGACGTTCGGGGAGCTGAAGAAAGAAGTCAACAGCAACGGGAATAGCCACTGAAGGCAGCCCGTAATTGATTTTTGCTTTTCTGATATCCTTCCCGGGAAGGTAATGGCAATCTCGTATCAGCCTTGGCCATAGAGATGCGTGGCGGTACACAGGGCGCGGTTAAAGACCGCAGAGAGCGCAGGGGAGCGCAGAGTACGCGTTCCCCTTTTAGATATCTAATAGCGTTAAACTAAAAAAGAAACTGCGTACTCTGCGCTCCCCTGCGCTCTCTGCGGCCTTTAACCATGCTACAGTTCCGTCACGCCTAATCTTTGAATAAAAATTTACGAATAAAATGAGGGGGAAGAGTTCAATTTTTCATCGTCTTGAAGTACGCTTCGACCTCTTTGCCCTCGACGAACGCGAGCCCGTACTTTTCCGCGTACTTCATCGCGTCGGCCTTGGTGAGGGCCTTGCCGGTCTCGCCGTCCAGCATCTCGCACATGACCATGGTCGGCGTGACGTTGGCAGCCCGGGCCAGCACGATGGACAGCTCGGTCTGCCCTCTCCGGTCGTGGAGGAGGCGGGGGGCGGCACGGAGCAGCGGCACGTGGCCCGGCGCCCGGAACTCGGCGCCGAAGCTGATCTTATTCCCGTTCAGCGCGCTCTTCGTGATCGACGCGAGTTCGCGTATGGTCAGCGCGCGGTCGACGTCGGTGATGCCGGTGAACACCTTGCGGTGGTTTACCCAGAGCGAGAACGAGGATTTCGTATCGTAGGGAATGTCGCCGACCTTCTCGTAGATCGACTCGATGGCCTTGAACCCGTTGCCGGAGTCGCCCGCGTATTTCAGGACGTCGGTGATGTATGGGATGCCCAGGTTGGTGCACGCGACCGGGTCGATGGCCACGCACATGAGGCCTCCCGCGTCCTTCCGGAGCTGATAGACGTACTTGGGGGTGACGTACTCCGCCGCGAACACGAGATCGGTCTCGCGCTCCCGGTTGTCGTAGTCATACAGGCAGATGATCTTCCCTTCTTGCAGCGCTTTGATCGCGTCTTCTATCATTCCAGCTTCACCTCTACTTCGTCTCCGTCGGCTATGCCGAGCGTCTGTCTCATGTTCACGGGCGCGATGATCTCCAGCAGCGTCGGGGGATAGCTCGTCCGGTCCGCCCGGACGATCGCGCACCTGATGCCCCTGATGTTGACCTTGTAGCACTTGCAGCCGCCGAACGTGCGGTTCTCGTCGCGGAACCCCTCGATCTTGATGGCGTCCTGCTCGGGCGGCGCGAACGGCTCGGCCAGCTTTAAGTTCAGCGTCCCGGGGAACGGGTCGAAGCCGAGCTTCTGGTTGAACTGTCTGCGGTAGCCGTCCAGCGAGATGTAGTACTGCCCTTCGCCGAGGCCGGTCACGACCTTGCCTTTGAT
Organism: Methanocella sp. PtaU1.Bin125; assembly: GCA_002067315.1. Taxonomy (GTDB): domain Archaea; phylum Halobacteriota; class Methanocellia; order Methanocellales; family Methanocellaceae; genus Methanocella_A. The sequence continues at coordinate 10,228 of MVRA01000091.1, forward strand.
CACGATCTCCGGGGCGTCCTCGAACACGTGCTTGTAGTCGAGGTACTCCGACCTCAGGCGTAGCATGCCTTTATCCGTGATGCGCACCCGCTGGCCCTCGCTGGTCACGATACGGGTGATGAGCCCCTCGTCCTCCAGCGACGACAGCCTGCGCGCGGCGGTCTGTGTGCTCGTGCCCAGCGAGGACGCAAAGATCGAGGAGGACAGGCTGACCTGCTCCCGGTTAGCGCCCATGAGGGCGAGCCGCTTCAGCGTCTCGACTTCCATTCATCTCACCAGATATAGCAACTCATTTTTAAGATGCATACCATGTATGATATGCCAATATATAATGTTTCTGACAGGAATCACTAAGATAAAAAGGGCGTGCATATACGCAGACAGAGGGGCTTTCGTTGCATCGTGGCATGCGGCGGGCATCGCGCGCACGGTGTCGCGCGTCCCATCATTCACGGTCACGGGCCAATCGGATTTCGCCGTTGCGATAAACAGGTAGTACCGGGTACTCGTTTACCGCGGTACAGACAAGGTCAACGTCCGCGCGGTAGCCGTATCGGGTCAGCTTCTCCCCCGACCCTGAATGCCTGATGCCATCCAGCAACTGCTTTCCCTCTGCATCGGAGACAGCCGAAGCTACTGCCTCATCCACGGCCGAGCCTGCACGGATTTTCCCGGCGATGTATTCTATCATCCCGGCGGCACAGCGGTCTTCGTCGGACTTCCGGGGCGGGCCCGAGGCAAGCAGGTAGGCGTGTGGCACAAAAGCCAGCTCCTTCGCCACGACGCCCGCGTTGAGGGTGCTGGCGATGATGCCGCCCCCGGCCATGACCCGGGTGCCGTTGGTCGTGACCATGACGATGGTCTTCCCTTCCAGCGGGACCCGGGACAGCTCCGTCGGCGAGTTGCCGTGGGCAAAGCCTTCCACCCGGATGCCGTTCCTCTCCCCGACGGTCAGCGCCCCGAGGCGCCGGCCGATCGCCAGGGCTTCGTCGTAATCCTTCACCGGGATCACCTTCTCGGCCCCGCGGTACAGCGCCGTGACGATGGTCGAGGTCGCCCGGAGGACGTCGACGATCACCGGGACGCCATCCCCTTCTTTTAAAAACGCGTCTCTCCCTTCCGGCCCCACGAAATATCTCATAAGGCTCTACTCGGGTTTCAGCAGCCGGACCCACTTGAGCCTTTCGCCGCCCTTGAATCCGGTGCCCCGGATGAAGAAGCGGCCGTACAGGCGATGCAGCAGCGCCGCGTCCCCGAACTCTTCCCGGGCCGACTGCAGCCTGCTCTCGTAAGCCTCGACCTTTTCCGCGCCGAGGACCCGGTTGGTCCATTTGTCGACGTAGTCCGGCCGGTAGTCGTTCTTATCCAGCTTCCGCAGCACCGCACGGTAATCGTTCCTAAGTTTCGGGGAGAGATCGGTCGCCAGCAGCTTCTCGATCTGCCCCCGCAGGCTCTCCACGGCTGTGACAGTCGCGCCATCGATCTCGCCCACGGCCTTGAAAAATTCGCCGTCCTCGAAAACCTTTTCCTCCGCGAGGACCTTCTCGATGGCTTTCGAGAGCTCTTTCGACGGGACAATTCCCTTCCCTGCCAGGGTGGTGAGCAGCTTCTCGTAGTAGTGGTTGCCGAAGTCGATGACGGTCACGTCGGCATTCTCCTGGTCTTTCGTGGACAGCCTGACCTTGCCGTTATCCATGATCAGGTTGATGCGGCCCTTTTCCCGGGCCGCTTTCATGATGAGCTTCTCCTGCCGTCGGTCGAGCCTGATTTCCGTGATGTCGAGCGCCATGGTCTCTCTAATCTCAATTTCTAAGTCACGATGAGATATAAAGCATCCGGCTGCTCCGGGGGACAAGGAGCGGCTTCCGAAGGAACCACCGGGGTCGGCGATTGCGGCGGTCGTTGACAGGCTGTAGCGACCGGGGATAAGGGCAGCCTGCGCTGCGGTCGCGCGCGCGTGCACATGCTCCGGCCGGGCATACAAAGGCAGCCCTGCCCGTTTTTCGTCTTTATTACCTGACCAGAACCCCGGTCACCGACTGACTTACAAGATAAACACGTTTGTAGCCTGCGCGCCGGCTCTCGTCGCATTCCCGCCTCCGGCAGAGGTTTCGCACTACCCGCCCTCCCTCTCCCTGGCGCGCAGGCGCGCCGCAGGTCTATTGAAGATTCACCTGTCCTTTTTTGTCATAATGCCTGACCAGAATCCTGTCATCGATCGATGTCATGAAAGAGTCGGTCATTTCGACGATTGCGGCTGCAGCTCGCGCGTACGTACGAATGCTCTGGCCGAACATGCGACTACAGCCCTGTTTGTTTCTCATCGTCGGAATAATGGTCATCCACCGACTCCCTGTGGCCTCTGTGACTCCAGCGAGATCATGTCCTCTTGAGACCTGTGGAACCTTAAAGAAAATGTGATGTACGCCGCCACATGCCGGGTAATACCCTTTCAGGCCGGCACGCGCGGCATACCTATAATCATCGCCCGATCCGGGGGAGCGTCCATCTCGGTGATAGTTATGGTTAGAAGCCTTCGGTTGAAAACCGCTGATTATTTCTTGTATTCGGTATAGCCGCACTTGCCGCAGGACGTCCGGTCCTTGTGGCTCGCGAGGAATACGCCGTCGCCGCACCGCGGGCAGGTCTGGCCCTTCCTGACGGCCTTGCCGTCCTTGCTGACCTCGTACATCCGGCCCTTGGTGTTGTTACCGGTCTTTGCCTTCGGTTTTGCTGCTTTCTTGTCCGCCATCTACATCACGCCTTCTTCTCGCTAGCGGCCGCGCCTGCGGACGCCGCCTCTCCTTCCTTCTTCTCGGGCTTCTTCTCGTTCCGCTGGATGATGTGCTCGGTCTCCACGTTCTTCAGGCGGTCCATGCTCTCGTAGATCTTCGCATAGCCCCTGGTCTCGCGCTTGCCGAACTCGGATTTCATGCGCTCGATGATGACGAGCTCGGGCTTCGAGTTCAGGTAAGCTGCCAGCTTGTCCTTGATCTCCTGCCGCGACGGGGTGCCCAGGTTGTGGCTTACGCTGAACTGGACCTCGCGCCTCTGCAGGAGAGGGTTGTTCTTTTCTTCCAACACTTTTACTTCCATACTTATCACCATTGGTTGATGATTGTTAAACTTGAGCCATTTGTTCAAGAATGGCCTGCGTCTCTTTTCGTTTCTCCTCGGTCACGCGGACCAGGACGACGCCCTCGCTGGGCTGGCCGTAGATCACGGCGGAGCCGATGGGCGCGTACAGGCACGCGGGGATGACCGCCAGGTCTTCCTCGCCGTTGACGAAGATGCGCACCGGCACCTTCGAGCTCATGTTGTCACGGATGGCGTCCATGAGCTCCTGCGTCACCAGGCCCGGCGGGTTGTCGACGCGGACGTCCTTAAAAGACTCGTGGGCGGTGCCCTTCCTGATCTCGTGGTCGACCGGGATGCGCATCGTGATGTTGTCCACGAGGCACATGTCCGGCACGATGCCCGCCTTGATCAGGTAGTAGGTGGTCACGTCGCCGATCGAGATGATCTTCACGGGCTTCCCGAGGCTGCGGACTACCTTCGTCAGGCAGTCGGCGCCCTTCCCCTTATACAGGGTGCCGAAGGGCGTCTTCAGCTTTTCGCGCAGCGCGTCGGTCAGCTTCAGCGCCAATTTACCGCACCTTCAAAGCGAACTTGCCGGGCCGCTTGACGTTCATGAGGTGCGCGATCTCTGACTTGACGGGATCGATGATGACGACGTAGCCGCTCCAGTCCTCGCTCAGCGCGCTGGACTGGCAGATGGGGCACACCGTGCCCTCGAGCAGGCTGTGACACTCCCTGCAGGCCTTCAGGTTGCTGCCCGCCTTGCGGGACCGGGAGTCCGATTTAGTTTTAGCCATTAAAATTACTCCGTAGGTTGATACTTTCGAGTAGTCATCTCGTCATAGTAACTTTGACTATATAAAAGTAGTGGAGTCGCTACCCGCGCCGGCCCGCCTCACGTTTCAGGAAACGCGTCGAGGCTGTACTCCTGCCCGGACTTCTTCCGCAGGTCGGACACGGCAATGTTCGGGTTCATGCGCTTCAGTTCCTCGATAAGCCCGTCCGCGTAGTCGTTGCTCCGCCAGACGGGCAGCTTCATGCGCTTTTTCTCTTCGCCCGCGTCGTAGATGATCACCGGCCGGGCCTTATCAAACAGCATGATCTTGTCGATCTCCATCGCGGAGAGCCGCTTGTTGAAGAAGGTCGCCTCGTAGGCCAGCCCGCCGTCGCCGACCGTCACCTTCTCGTTTATCCCCCGCCACATGAGGTAGAAGCACGCGGCGCCGCCGACGAGGAAGAGCGCGAGGAAGAAGCCGACGTTGAGGATGATATCGCCGAGCGGCGTGCCCTTGCTTGTGACGTCGCTCACCCACATGTACAGGACGATCAGCGGCACTAACATCAATACCGCCCCCAATCCTCCGATGATGACCGCCATGCCCAGGTGGTCCTTGAGGAAATCGCCCGTGTAGATTTTACCCATACTCCTTACATCGGATTATCAGTCAAATATATTTTACCGTTCCCGCCGTGCAAACGATTTTGTATCCCCTGCGCTTATATGCTCCGTGGAGGCTCACCTTTGACCATGCCCGTCTCTCACCCGACGCTCGACCTTTGCGGCACCGTCAGCCGCTCGCTGGCCGGGAAGAAGATCGTGCTGGCCGTCACCGGCAGCATCGCGGCCGTCGAGACGATAAAGCTGGCCCGGGAGCTGATCCGGCACGGCGCGGAGGTGCAGGCGGTGATGAGCGCGGCGGCGCAGACGATCATCCACCCGTACGCCCTCCAGTACGCGACCGGCCGGGAGGTCATCACCGGGATCACCGGCGACGTGGAGCACGTGGCGTTCTGCGGCGCGCGAAAGGAAGCGTACGACCTGCTGCTGATCGCGCCCTGCACGGCGAACACCATCGGCAAGATCGCCGGGGGCGTCGACGACACGCCGGTGACGACCTTCGCGACCACGGCGATCGGCTCGAAGATACCGGTGCTTATCGTGCCCGCCATGCACGGTTCGATGCTGGAGCACCCGATCGTGCGGGAGAACATCCGGAAGCTCGAGTCGATCGGCATCCGGTTCGTCATGCCCGTGACTGCCGAGAAGATCGCCAAGTTCCCGGACAACGCCGTCATCGTGCTCAACGCGGAACGGGCCCTCGCGGCCTCCCCGCTGAAGGGCAAGAAGGTGCTGATCACCAGCGGCCCGAACGTCGAGGAGATCGACCCGATACGGGTGCTCACCAGCCGGAGCACCGGGAAGATGGGCGCCGAGCTGGCGCTGGAGGCCTTCCGCCGGGGGGCCGACGTGACGGTCGTTCACCGGGGCCGGATCGGCGTTCCCGGCATCCGCGAGGTCTTTGCCGAGAGCGCCGGGGACATGATGGGCGCGGTGCTGAACGAGCTGAAAGAGGGGTATGACGTTTATGTCAGCGCTGCCGCCATATCCGATTTCACGGTGGAGAAGGCCGGAGAGAAGATCAGCTCGGCAGGGGCGGTCACCCTCGAGCTGAAGCCGACCGCAAAGATCATCGACCGGGTGAAGAGGGAGTACCCCGGCCTGTACGTCATCGCCTTCAAGGCCGACACCGTCGGCGAGGCGGAGCTCCTGAAGCGGGCGAAGCAGCGGATGGCGGACCTGGGCGCTGAAATGGTGGTCGCCAACCGGTTCGGCGGTGTCCGCGACCCGGACCAGAACGACGTCTACATCCTCCGGCCCGGCCGCAAGGCCGTTCACAGCAGCGGCAAGAAGAGCCAGGTGGCGGCCGCCATCTGGGACGCCGTCGCGGAGCGCTCCGGATGAAGGCGTTCGCGCCGGCGCACATCACCGGCTTTTTTATCACGTACGACGATCTCGACCCTCTGCGGACCGGTTCCTGCGGGGCAGGGCTTTCCCTGGCGGACGGGGCGCTCACCGGGGTCTCTCTCTCCGATCAGACGGAAGTCCGGCTGAACGGCCGGCCGGCGGAAGCGTCGACGACGGAGGCCGTCATCCGGCTGCTGACCGACCGGCCCGTGCGCGTGGAGACGAGGCTGGGCATCCCGGTGGGCGGCGGCCTCGGCGCCAGCGCCGCGGGCGCGGTCAGCACCGCCCTGGCGCTGAACGCGCGCCTCGGCCTCCGCAAGACGCTGAACGAGCTGCTGTATGCCGCCCACGTCGCCGAGGTGACGAACGGCACCGGCCTGGGCGACGTGTCGGGCATGAGCAGCGGCGGCGTGGAGATCCGCCGGAAGCCGGGAGTCCCGTTCGACGTCGACCGTATCCCGGTCCCGCCGATGTTCGTCTATTATGTGCACTTCGGGCCCGTGTCCACGAAGGCCGTGCTGGCGGACGCCCGGGAAAAGGCGATGATTAACGCCGCCGGCCGCAGGTGCCTGAAAGCGCTGCTGGCAAGGCCGACCTTCGCGGAGCTCATGCGTTTGTCGCGCTCCTTCGCGGTCGAGACCGGCCTGATCAGCGCGCGGGCGCTGGACGCCGTCGAGGCCGTGGAGTCGCACGGCGGGCTGGCGTCGATGGCCATGCTGGGCGACACGGTCTTTGCGACCGTGCCCGGCGGCCTGGCGGAGTTCGGGGAAGTGCGCCGGGCGGCGGTCGACATGGCCGGTCCCCGGCTGCTGAACGATGGTCATCAGCCGGACTATTTTAACTCCAGCTAGCGGTCAGTAGTGGACGACGACGTCGATCTCGCTGACGCCCGGCTCGTTGACCATCGTGTCGTCGCCGATGCGCCTGAACTCCAGGTCGACCGGCTTGTCCCCGACCATCAGGCTGTCGATCTTCAGGGTCTCCATCCAGCCGGGCAGCGAAGGCTTCATCAGCGTCAGCCTCCTGTCGATAGCGCGGGGAATGAACCCCAGCGCCGCCGACAGCATGTAAGGGATCGTCCCCGCCGACCATGCCTGGGGGCTGCAAGCCACGGGGTAGCGGACGGGGACGCTGTAGTCCTCCCGCCGGTAGCCCCCGAAGAGCTCGGGCAGCCGGTAACGGGGATAATGGCTGGCGGCGTCATACATGCAGGTCAGGAGCCGATCCGCCTCCTCCCTGAACCCGTACCTGCGCAGCCCGACAGCGATGATGGAGTTGTCGAACGGCCAGATCGTGCCGGTGTGGTACCCGAGGGGGCTGTAGCGCTTCTCGTCCGACGACAGCGTCCGTATGCCCCAGCCACTGAACATGTCGGGCTCGAACGCCCGCTTCACCATCGTGGCGGCCCGGTCGCTGTCGACGATCCCTGCCCACAGGCACTGCAGGGGGTTCGAGGAGATCACGTCGCAGAGGCCGTCCCGGTCGATGGCCTGGGCATAGTACCCTTTTTCGCTCATCCAGAACTCCCGGTTGAACTTTCTCTTCAGCTCGTGGGCGTCCCGTATTAGCCGGCTGGCAAGGTCCCGGTCCCCGGCCCGCTCCAGAAAAGAGGCGAGCCTTACCTTCGCCAGATAGAAGTAGCCCTGCACCTCGGCCAGAGCCACCGGATGCGTGGCCAGCGAGCCGTCCGAACGGCTGACGCCCTCGGGTGAGTCCTTCCACCCCTGGTTCGCCAGGCCTTTTTTCGATCGCGTCACATAGGAGGCAAACCCCGTGCCCCCCGGGTCCGCGTAGTTGTCCATCCAGTCGAGGGCTGTCCTAACGTTGCCCATCAGCTCGTGCAGCAGCCCGATCTCGCCCGTCCAGTCGAGGTAGTCCGCCAGCAGGATCAGGTACAGCGGCGTCGCGTCGACGGTGCCGTAATAGGGCGTCATGGGGATTTCACCGAGGTTCGCCTTTTCTCCGACCCGCAGCTCGTGCAGGATCTTGCCCGGCTCCTCGTCTCTCCAGTCGTCCGAGACTTTACCCTGGTAGCGTGCCAGCAGCCGCAGGGTGCTCTTCGCCTTGCTCAGCTCGTAGGGCATCGACTGGATGGCGGCGATGATGCTGTCCCGGCCGAACAGGGCGTCATACCAGGGAACGCCGGCCGAGTGGAAGATGTGGCCGCCGATGCTCATGTTCAGCAGCCTGAGATCCGCCATCGATCGCTGGAAGACCTTGTTGAAGATCAGGTTGTCGGTGCCGATTTTCCGGCAGCATTCCAGCGTGTAGGCGTACGAAGCCCTGATCAAGGCCAGGCGTTCCCTGGTGCCCGGGCCCATGCGTGGCTGCGCCTCTGCCGGCGCTCCGGTATCTTCCACGAATATCCGGAGCCTCACTGTGTGCAGGCCTGAAGGCTCGATGTGCAGGTTATGGTAGCACGTGTGGCCGTCCCTGCATTCCGGGGCCTGATCGAAGCACAGGCGGGTGTTACGCGTATGGCCGTCCTTCCCGTGATAAGAGAAGCGCAGATCCCCGTTCTCGTACACGGGCCCCGCAAGCGTGCCGTCCCGGCCCCGGGTGATGCCCCGGATCGTGAAAATATCGTTAAAGTCGGCATCGAACTCCTGCGACATGCAGACGTCGACGCCAAACTGGTTGTGGTTGATGATCGATATGTGTTCCTCGACCAGGCCGGTAATGACCCGGTCCCGGCGGATGGTCATGGAGTTCTTGCGCACGAGGCGGCCGCAGTTATCCGTGAAGTCCCGGTTGGTCAGGACGATGGTCGACGCGTAGTCTTTCTCGTCGCTGGACAGGATGCTCGTCAGGAGCCGGCCGTTCAGCCGGATGACGTAGCCGCTCAGGAAGCGGCAGTCCCGGTGGTACAGCCCGAGCCCCTGCTCTTCCCCGAGGGGTATGTTGCCGTTCTGCTCCGTGATCAGCGACAGGTTGCCCTCCCGGATGACCAGCGAACCGGTAATATCGCTGACCTCCATAAGGGATTCGCCGTACTCGATCGCATTGTCGGGCATCATAGAAGCGTGATGCCTTTATGGTTAAATGCGTTAGCCTGATTGTCGCCGGATGGCATTGACCGGCCATGCAGACGGCATTTCTCCACTTACACACAGTGATTCCCGGCCCCTCAATAGTGCACCAGCACGTCCCGCCCGGCCTTCCCGAAAACGTTGATCATCATGCTGTTGCCTCGCGGCACAGGACAAAGAGGCAGTGCTGGCAGGGATTACCGATGTGCCCTGCCGGCTTCTCCATGACATATTTTTATATTATTTTGAACATAAATTATGTTGGCAGGTGCTTTTCTTTGTACTGCGACAGGACGACTGAAGAGGTTTTCCGCGAACTAAAGACCGGACACTCGGGGCTGTCCCCCGACGAGGTCGCAAAGCGGCTGCAGGAGCATGGCCCCAACGCGCTGGAAGCCGAAAAAAGGCTGAACCTGTTCAAGCTCATCCTGGACCAGTTCACAGACCCTCTTATCTATATCCTGATCATCGCAGCCGCTATCACCGCGTTCCTGCAGGACTGGGTGGATACGGGTGTCATATTGCTGGTCATTGTCATCAACGGCGTCATAGGCTTCTTCCAGGAGCTTAAAGCGGAGCGGGCCATCAGCGCGCTCAAGTCGCTCGCCGCTGCAAAGGCCACGGTCGTGCGGAACGGCCACGTGCAGGAGATCAACAGCGAGGGGCTCGTGCCGGGCGACGTCGTGCTGCTGGCCTCGGGCAGCCGGGTGCCGGCGGACCTGCGGCTGATCGAGGTGATCCGGCTGGAGGTCGACGAGTCGATGCTCACCGGCGAATCCGTGTCCGTCCGGAAGACCACGGACGTCTCGCCGAAGCCCTGCATATCCCCGGGGGACGGGGTCAACATCGCGTTCATGGGCACGCTGGCCCTCGCGGGCCGGGCGACGGGCATCGTCGTCGCGACCGGCCTCAAGACCCAGCTCGGGCAAATCTCGCACGAGGTGGCCGGCGTACGGTCGGCGGCCACGCCGCTGCAGGAAAAGCTGTCCCGCCTCAGCCGGCAGATCGGCCTGGTCATCGTGGGCATCTCCGCGCTGGTCGTCGTGCTGGGGATACTGATCGGCGAGACGCTGTACGAGATGCTCCTCACCGGGATCGCCCTGGCCGTCGGGGCCATACCCGAAGGCCTGCCCATCGTGGTCACCATCACGCTGGCCATCGGCGTGAAGCGAATGGCCGATCGCAACGCCATCGTGCGCCGGCTGCCCGCGGTGGAGACGCTCGGCAGCACCACTGTGATCGCCTCGGACAAGACGGGCACGATGACGCGCAACGAGATGACCGTCGTGCGCATCTTCGCCGGGCGGCGGTACTTCCGGCTGACTGGGACTGGATTTTCCCCTGACGGCAAGATATTGCCCGAGCAATGCGAGGGGGCCTGCCCGGCCCTGCAAATGTGCCTGCGAGCGGGGCTGCTGGCCAACGAGTCCAACCTGGAGCGGGAAGACGAAACGGACGAGTATCGCCCGGTGGGCGACCCGACCGAAGTCAGCCTCATCGTCTCGGCCATGAAGGGCGGCCTCGAAGAAGGGAAAGAGCGGGTCGACTACGAGTGGCAGGACGAGATACCGTTCGAGTCGGACCGGATGTACATGGCCACGCTGTACCGCGACGTGAACGGCGAGGGCAGCATCGCGTTCATCAAGGGGGCCCCGGACCGGGTAGCCGGGATGTGCGACCGGGAGCTCGATTCGGACAGCCGGGAGATCCCCATCGATACGCGGGCGGTAGCTGAAGCCAACAATATCATGGGAGCCGAAGGGTTGCGGATGCTGGCAATGGCCTATAAGCGGTTTCCCCGGGGCACCGTGCATTTCGAGTCGGAAATGATCGGCAGCGGGTGCGTGTTTCTGGGCATCCAGGGCATGTACGACCCCCCGCGGGACGAGGTCTATGACGCCATCAAACAGGCCAGGACTTCGGGCATACGCGTGATCATGGTAACGGGTGATCACCGCGTGACGGCCGTCTCCATCGCCAGAAAACTGGGCATCGTCAGGAGCGACGACGACGCGGTGATCACCGGCGAAGACATGGAGCGGCTGAACGACGATCAGCTATACGAGACTGTGGGCAGTGTCAACGTGTTCTCCCGCGTCTCCCCCCTGCATAAGCTACGGATCGTACAGCAGCTGATCCGCCGGGGGGAAGTGGTCGCCGTCACGGGCGACGGCGTGAACGACACCCCGGCGCTCAAGGCCGCCCACATCGGCGTCGCCATGGGCAAGAGCGGCACCGATGCGGCCAAGGAGACAGCCGAGATGGTGATCACCGACGACAACTTCGCCAGCATCTTCGCCGCGGTCAAGGAAGGCCGGGTGGTGTTCGCGAACATCCGCAAGGTCGTGCTGTTCCTGCTCGCGGGCGGCTTCGGGCAGGTGGCCCTGATCCTGCTGACCATCGTGCTGCGGCTGCCACTGCCGTTGCTCCCCGCGCAGATCATCTGGATGAACCTGGTGACCAACGGCCTGCAGGACGTGGCCATGGCCTTCGAGCCGGCAGAAAAAGGCATCGAGTACCAGCCTCCCCGGCCGAGAACCGAGCCGGTCATCTCCCGCCTGATCATGGAGCGCATCGTCATCATGGGAACTGTCCTTGCGCTGGGTACGCTCGGCGTTTTTTACTGGCAGATCAGTCAGGGGTCGGGCATCGATCATGCCCGTACCATGGCCCTGACCACGCTGGTGCTGTTCCAGCTGTTCAACATCTTCAACGCCCGTTCTGAGACGCGGTCCGCCTTCAAGATGAACCCGCTGACCAACCCGTTCCTGTTCTTCAGCATCGTGGCCTCTATCGTCGTCCAGGTGATCGCGATATACTGGCCGCCACTGGAGGCGATCTTCCGCCTGGTGCCCCTGAGCCTGAACGACTGGATGATCATCGTGCCGGTCTCTGTGTCGGTCATCGTCGTCGTCGAGATCGAGAAGGCCGTCCGGAGAGCGCTGGGGCAGAGGGCTGCGAAGCCGGAGGCGGGCTAGCGCCGGGCACTGTCCCGGGGCGGTACGGCGCCGCCGATGATAGATCGCTGCTCGTCGCCGATACCGTAGACACGGTAAACGATCTCGTCGGCCTCCCGCATCGACCGGAGCCTGGCCGCCGGGCCGGTGGCCGAGATCATTTCATCGGCAAGCTGCTCGACCTTGTAGATATCCCGGCGCCGGGGCTCGATCACCGGGAGGATGTCGAGCCACGTGGGCAGGTAGTGGTAATAGCCGCCCCCGATCTGTACGCCTTTGTATACGATGCTGTAGAGGAACGACATGAGATCGGAGTTCAGCAGCACGGTGAAATACTTCAGCGAAAAAGGCGAGCCATCCAGGCCTGGCGCGGCGATGCCGATAGGGTATACGTCCTTCGTCACGTACTCGCCTCTGCCGTCGTAAGCAGCGGTGATCCGGGGGGCGTGCTGGCAGAGGACGATCTTCTCCTGCGTGAAATTAGACAGCGGCGGCAGCACGTTATGATGCGCCTTCAGCCGTGCCCGGTCATAGTCGATGTAGTACCCTTCCCATCGGAACCGGAACAGGCCGACCTCGTTCCTTTTCGCGTAGCTCCGGCCGCCCAGGTACTTCAGGACCGGCCCGGTCTCACCGTCGAACGACTGACGGACGAACCGTTCCCGCAGCCCTTTTTTATGAAAGGACACCGCCGACCGGAAGGCGACATAGCTGCCTATGGGCTTCCCCTGGCGGAAAAGGCGTTCGAGCAGGCCGGCGATGTCCCCTTTATCCGGCAGGCAGAACAATGTATGGTTATGCCCGACTGACCGGTACAGGCCCTGCGGGACTGCCGCCACGCTCCCGTTACCGGCCAGCCCTTCCAGGCTCGCGACCGAGTATCGGGTCTTTACCGTATGCCCCTTCGCGGGCGGGCGGTTATCGTACGCGAGCACCACCGGGTACACCATCGCCCGGTCGAACACGTCCATGCCCGAGAGGTCGGCCAGCTCTATCAGCGAGTAGTCGCGCAGAAGGGTGTCCCGCAGGGGCAGCGCGTACCTGGCCACGGTGAACTTATCGGGCAGAATCAGGCACACCCTGCCGCCTTCCGATACTAGGCGGTTACACTGGAGGATGAACGGGATGTACAGGTCGAAAGCGCCCTTGATCTCCGGCCAGCTGGCGAGGCACTTCTCTTTCATCCGGGCGGGCATCTTTTTCGCTTCCAGGTACGGGGGATTGCCGACCACGTAGTCGAAGCCGCTCCGGTATGCGCCCAGCCTGCGCTTGATGCAGGCCGCCGCGTCCACGCCCGGTTCCCCGCCACAATCGATCGAGTCGGCCTGAAAAACGTTGAACCGGATATCCCCCGTTCCGGCCAGGGCTTCCGGCCCGAGCTCGTTGAGCAGGGTGACGTACATGTTGATCCGGCAGATATCGCCTGCGACCCGGCTGATGTCCAGGCCATAGAAGCGGTCGATGGCCTGCCGGAGCGACCTCACGTCGACCCCGCCCCGGGCGTTCAATTCCCTCACCACCTTCCGCATTCCCGCGACCAGGAACGCGCCCGTGCCGCAGGCGATATCGATGAGCTTCCTGTCCGGGAGGCCTGTGCCCTTTTCGAGCTCCAGCAGGCCGATCATATAGTCGGCCACCGGCGGCGGGGTGTAGAACTCGCCCGCCCCTTTCCGGGTGCCGTTCGCACGGGCGGCGTCCTCGTAGAGGCGGCCCAGCACGTCGAACCGGCCCGGGTCGATCACGGCCCCGGGCGCGAGATGGCAGCGCCCGTCGATCCTGGCTCCCAGCATCCGCTCGTATTGCCGCCGGATGGCCTTGAGCGAGTAATCCCGGTGCTGTATGGCCAGGTTATTTTTAACGATAGCGAAACCGAGCTCGTGGAACCGGCGTGGAGCAAGGCCGTCCCCGGCCAGGCCTGTATAGCCCTCGCTACCTGTGTGTTTCAGGATTTCGAGCGTCGACGGGGGGCGGGCGGAAGACATGGCAGTCGCTGGCATTTTAACTTGTGCCGTTTGAGATATAAAAGTCGTGTGCCTATTGCAAGCCTTTACAGTAAAAAGATAAAGACGGCGATTGCGATCAAGATCACGACGAAGATCCCGATACAGGTCAATATGCCCGCGGCCAGCATTTTCATCGTCTGGACGAGGCGCTTGAAGAGGGCATATGATACAGTGATCAATATGATCGCCGCCAGTACTAAAACGGCCAGGATGACCTCGCCGCTCGATATGTCCACCATCAACGACACCTGTAGCGCTTGAAGATTATTTGGCTGACAGGGTATTTACCATTTGTCGTCTCGTCAGACGAGGAGGGGGGTGTGTGACAGGCCGGGCCTTTGATCGCGGGGGGCATGCCGGGCTCCCGATAAGTGACAATTCCGGGTCGATCTAAGAAGCCCCTCCGGGTCAGTCATGCGCTTGTGACCGCGACGGAGGTCGCTCGTGTTTCGACGGAGGTCGCTCGTGTTTCGACGGAGGTCGCTCGTGTTTCGACGGAGGTCGCTCGTATTAAAAGCCGCCGGATGCTCCTGGGGCCATTCAGAACCTTTTAGATTACTCAATAAAAGCGTACAGGGGAACCTTTTGGTAAAAGGTTCCCCTTGCACCCCTCCCAAACGGTCCTTTCTTTTGGTGCCTTCGGCACTTGTGTTTCAGGTCGCGAGTCGGGAAAACCTTTTCCAAAAGGTTTTCCCGACACCTTTTCTAAAACTGGACGGACTCGCCGCGATTTGAACGCGGGTCGCCGGGTCCGAAGCCCGGTAGGATGTCCTGGCTACCCCACGAGTCCAACGGCGGACTCATGTAATCTACCCACGTATTAAAACTTTCGTATTCACCGGACGCTGGATACGGGGCCGGTACGTGATGGTGGCATGTAGCCACAATCGTCTGTACCGGACGGGTTTCATCGAAATTTATATATTATAGTATAGCTGGCGTTTTCCCGGTTTTATTATGAAATTCGCCCCTGTCTGTACGGATCCCGGGCCTGGAACAGGCTTACGCCGGCCGCGACTATAGGTTCATACAGCAAGAAGGAGCGTTAGAAAGATTTAAATATGTGCAGTAGGTATTGTATTTCACAGTAGGAAGTATACTTCCTACTTTGCAATGAGTGAACCATTGGTGGAGGAAAGCAAATGCCTTCTGATAAACTCAAAGAGATCACCGATCTCGTGAAGAAGCATAAGATCAAGTACGTTGACTACAAGTTCATCGACGTCCCGGGCACCTGGCAGCACAAGACGCACCCGATCGCCGAGCTCGACGAGGACGTGTTCAGGTACGGCACGGGCTTCGACGGGTCGAGCATCCGCGGGTTCCAGGGCATCGAGGAGAGCGACATGCTCCTGATGCCGGACGCAGAGACCGCCTTCGTGGACCCGTTCATCAGGGAGCCGACGCTGTCGCTGACGTGTGACGTCGCCGATCCGGACGGCATGAAGCCTTACCAGAACGACCCCCGGTACATCGCGAAGAAAGCGGAGAAGTACCTGGCCGACTCGGGCATCGCCGACACCAGCTTCATGGGGCCGGAACTGGAGTTCTTCATCTTCGACAACGTCTCGTTCGACGTCCTGAACCCGCACAAGGGCATGGGTTATTCCATCGACTCCAACGAAGGCATCTGGAACTGCAGCCAGAACAACGGCGTACCCAACCTCGGCCACCGGCCGCGGTTCAAGGAGGGCTATTTCCCGGTCTCTCCCACAGATACGCAAACGGACATCCGGAACGAGATGGTCGGCGTCATGAGCGACATCGGCATGAAGATCGAGCTGCACCACCACGAGGTCGCGACCGCCGGCCAGGCCGAGATCGGCATGCGGTTCGACCGGCTGCTGAAGATAGCCGACAACACCATGAAGTACAAGTACGTCGTCAAGAACGTCGCCCACCGGAACGGGAAGACGGCCACGTTCATGCCGAAGCCCATGTTCGGCGACAACGGCAGCGGCATGCACACGCACCAGAGCCTGTGGAAGAATGGCAAGCCACTGTTCTTCGATAAGGACGGATACGGCCTGCTCAGCCAGACCGCGCTGTACTATATCGGCGGCCTGCTGATCCATGCTCCCGCGTTGCTCGCGATCTGCGCGCCGAGCACCAACTCCTACAAGCGGCTCGTGCCCGGTTACGAGGCGCCGGTGAACCTGGTGTTCTCCTGCCGGAACCGGAGTGCCGCCATCCGCATCCCGATGTACTCGGATAATCCGAAGACCAAGCGGATCGAGTTCCGGCCGCCCGACGCGACCTGCAACCCGTACCTGGCGTTCTCCGCCATGCTCATGGCCGGCCTCGACGGCATCAAGAACAAGATCGACCCGACGAAGAACGGCTTCGGCCCGATCAACAAAAACATCTACCACCTGCCGGATGCCGAGAAGGCGAAGATCAGGTCCGTGCCGTCCTCGCTCGACGAGTCGCTCGAAGCCCTCGAGAACGACCACAAGTTCCTCACCCAGGGCAAGGTGTTCACCGACAGCTTCATCGAGAACTGGATTGCCTACAAGCGGACGAACGAGGTCGACCCGGTCCGCATCAGGACGCACCCGTACGAGATGTTCCTGTACTACGACGCGTAAAGTGGCAGACCATATCCTCCACCACTTTACTCTTTTTTTAATGTCCGATAACCGTCGATACGTGTACGCTATCTCCGTCGATATGGAGCATGCAATAGTGAAGAAATCTCAACCGACGACGTTTAAAGGTCATTTTTAGCGAACACAGGCCCGGCTGGCCCCGTAAAGAAGCCGGCATTGTCCAAATAAGCACTGGGGGAATGAACCTTTGCCTGCCGGACCTATAGTCGCATTTAAGGTCCGACGTAAGCCGAACCTAGCTATATACCCTGGTTTTGTGGAAATATTTGGGCAAGCGCTCACAATGGTGCCGCTTACAAAAATGTAATTACAGATTCCTAGGTAATAAAGTTTTTCACAATTTTTTCAAATAAATTCATTTTAGTCCAAATAAAAATAGATTAATTATTAGATCACGGGCTCCCGGCCTAATATACTGGCAATATTAATAAAAGACAAAAATAAATTTGCCGCCTTAGCGGCAGCTTTCGGATTTCCTCAATAACATCCTTTCGGATGCCCTTAGTGACATCCTTTCGGATGCCTTTAGTGACATCCTTTCGGATGCCTTTAGTGGCATCCTTTCGGATGCCTTTAGTGGCATCTTTTCGGATGCCTTTAGTGGCATCCGCTGCAGCCGGGGCCGCAGACCGCGTTCGGGTTCCGGACTGTAAAGCCGGCCCCGTAAGGCGTCTCGATGTAGTCCAGCTGGTAGTCCTTAAGCTCGCCCTCGAGGTCTTTGCTGTACACGAGGTTGATGCCGTTCGAGCTCATCGTAACGTCGTCTTCGTTCTTCTTCATGTCAAGCGCCGGGGCGAACTGAGGCCCGGAGCATCCGGCACCGGCAAAATAGATACGAATCATGCAATCGGTCTTTTCCTCTTTAGCCAGTAAGGTTTTCAGCTCTGAGGCCGCCCTGTCAGTTACAGTCACCAAGTTCAATCACCTGAATCTCTACTCTTGATCGTGAAGTTAAATACAAATACCTTTTGATCGTGATCGGCATAAGATTAATCCGGCCAAAGCACGGCGATTGATACGGCTTCCGCCTGCGAATGGCCGGAAAATAAGATAAAGGAGTTACGTGCCTTGCCACTGTATGCAGGCATAGCCGTCTGGCGCTGCCATACAGAGGCTCAGGGAGAGGCACTCCCCCGCGGTTTTACAATATCTCGGCGCCGTCGTCGATGGGCGCCTGGGTCGGCTTGCCGTCGTATGCGTTGATCTCCATGTAGCCCTTATGGCTCCGCACCGTCCAGAACGGCATATATATCATTTCCATCGTCATGTTGATGTCGGAGTTCTTCGGGGTAAACCGCTTGTGCTCCACGAAGGCAGCCTCGCCCTGGGTGCCCTTGAAGCGGACCTCCTTGCTGTGGTCCTGGATGATCGCCTTCAGGGCCATGGCCTTCGCCTCGTCTTCAGTGAGGACGGCCTGCTGGATGTTATAGGGCGTCTCCGGGATCTCCACGCCGTCGACCGGCTTGACTGTAGGCGCGTTGTCCACGTTCTTGTTGATGGCGTTGATCATCTTCGAGCCCTTGCCCGATAAGGGCACCGAGACATCCTTGTACCTGGAGATGACGTCCAGCGAGTAGTTGTATTTCCAGTAAGGTATGAACGCGATCGCGACCTCCACGTCTTCCGCGCGGGCGATGTTCCCGGCGATCTTGAGGGCGTCGGAGCTCTTGACTTTCGCGGGTATTGCACGGATCGGCAGCTTGATTTGCTCGTCCTGCTCTGCGGCTTCGGCGATGAGGGGCCCCTCTTCCGGCTCGACAATCTTCTGCTGGGGCTCGGCCTTCGCCGCCTTTGCCGTGGCGGGGGCTGCTTTATTCTCCTCGGCCGGGGCGCCGCCATACAGGTCCTGCGTCAGCGCGGAGATGTCCTTCTTCTGGGGCACAGGGGCGGGCTCAGACGAGAACGGGTCGTGGATGATATCCAGCCGCATGAGCACAGCCTTGCCGATCTGCTTCTCCAGCTCGGGCCTGTCCCAGATCATGATGTCTTTCTGTTTGGCCGCTTTCTTAACGTCCTCCGGGAAGAAGGCCATGGAGACGATAAGGCCCTTGGCGCCGCCATCATTGCTGATCCCGTCGGCGATCGCCTTGATGTCGTCGGTCGAGGGAGTGTCCAGTACCTTGATGGCCACGCAATTGTTCGGCTTTTCCGCGAAAAGGTCGAAATTTTTCTTTTTAGCACTTACCGAATAGTTATAAGTGCTAAAAATCTCGGCTATGACATCTAATAGATTATTTGACATCGTAACTCCTTTTTTGATTGTTTATTAATGAAAAAATAGATAACCTTTTGACATAAATAAATTGTCGTGTTCTATGATATCGACAGATGAAGAAATGATGTTTACCAACGCCAGAATCGAGTCGATCATGTACCAGGTCACCTTCAATCCCAAGACACGCGAAGGCGACATAATCGTGAACCTCTGCCTCGTCGACAAGAAAGACCTGGAGGAGACCCTGGAGATCTTCCGCCAGGTCATGTACAGCGGCCTGTCCGTGTGCAGCTACGTCCGCATGTTCGACGAGGGCGAGACCTTCTCCGGCCTGGAAATCCCGCAGGGCAAGACGGGCATCGCGACGGCCTGCAGCATCACGATCGACGGCGTGCTCCTGAAGCACGGCATTCCGGTGAAGCCAAAGTTTGGCGGCATCGTGCAGGTCCGGGACCGGGTGCCGCTGCGGTTTACCGATCTGATCAGCTACGACTGCACGACCATCGATCCGCTGGAGGTGCTCATGTCGCAGGAGCTGACCTCCGTCAGGGAAATGATGCGCACCGGCTCCGGCAAGATACTGGCCAACTTCCGCGAGGTGCCCATGAGCGCCAAAGACGACGTCGACCACCTGCTGAACCGGCTGCTGACCGCGGGATTTTACGGCATCCTCGAGGTCGGCGAGCCCAACTCGCCCGCGCTGGGCGCCCGCGTCGACCGGGACCACATGGGGATCATCATCACCGGCGGCACGAATCCCATGGCGGCGGTGCAGGAATCGGGGATCCCCATCGTGACCAAGGCCATCAAAGGCGTCATGGAATTCCACGACATGAAGAAGCTTGTGTAACAAGCTTGCGCTTGTATGAGGCGCCGGGGCCTCATACGATCCCCTTTTTCCACCGCCCCCGAAATCGGCGTACACCCCCCTTTAAAAAACTTTATATCCTAATAAAAAGTGTTATGCACAAGAGGGTAAAGTGATGGCCAAGAGCAAATTCTTGCAGAGGCAGACCGTACCGGTACAGGTGACTGAAAAGTCTGTCTCGGAGCTGACCGACGCCATGGCGCTGACGGGCTTCCAGGGCAGGAAGCTGGGCGAATCGGTCCAGACGTGGGCGGAAATGCTGAAGCAGAAGAACCTGACGATCATGATGGGCTACACCGGCGCGATGTCCCCGGCGGGCATGCGCAAGATCGTCGCTTACCTGATCCAGCACCGCATGATCGACTGCCTGGTATCGACCGGCGCCAACATGTTCCACGACATCTTCGAGTCCACCGGCGGCAAGCACTACGTGGGTACCCACTGCGCCAACGACGAGGCGCTGTTCAAGGAAGGCGTGGACCGGATATACGACGTCTTCGCAGTCGAGAAGGAGTTCCGCGGCACCGACTACATGGTCATGGACTGGGCCCGGAAAAACCTCGAGCCCGACAAGCCCTATTCCACGAGGGAGTTCTTCCACCTGCTCGGCAAGCACATCGTGGAGAACCTGGACGCCGACCGGGACGGCATTGTCGCCAGCGCCTACCGCCACAACGTGCCCATCTTCGTCCCGGCGCTCGCCGATAGCTCCATCGGCATCGCACTGATGGTAGCCAGGCGCGCAGGCCACCCCGTCAACATCGACCAGATGAAGGACGTCGACGAGATCACCCAGATCGTCGAGAACACGAAGAAGACCGGCGTCATCTACGTGGGCGGCGGCGTGCCCAAGAACTTCATCCAGCAGACCGAGGTCATCATGTCGATGCTGGAACTGCCCGTCGAGGGCCACAGCTACGCCCTGCAATATACGACGGATGCCCCGCACTGGGGCGGCCTCTCCGGCTGCACCTTCGAGGAAGCGGTCTCGTGGGGCAAGATCGCGGGCGTGGCGCCCAAGGTACAGGTGTTCGCGGACGCGACCATCTCGCTGCCCATCGTATCCCAGGCGCTTATGGAGAAGACGAAGGCATACATCGATCAGCGCAAGTCGCCCCGGTACGACTGGTCGGGGCCGAAGCTCAAGGTGAAGTTCGCCCCGCAGCCGGCGCCGATCGCCCCCGCGAAGAAGCCCTCGAAGCAGGGGAAGAAGGCGGCGAAGGCTAAGAAGTAGGGAGATTCGCATGAGGCCATCGAAGGACGAGTATTTCATGGAGATCGCGAGCGTGGTGGCGAAACGCTCCACCTGCCTGCGCATCCACGTCGGCGCGGTCATCGTCAAGAACGGGCAGATCCTCTCGACCGGCTACAACGGCGCTCCGCATGGCTTCGAGCACTGCCTGGACATCGGCTGCATCCGGGAGAAGCAGCACATCGCCCACGGGACGCGGCACGAGATCTGCCGGGCGGTGCACGCGGAGCAGAACGCCATCATCCAGGCAGCCATCCACGGCGTCTCCATCGAGGATGCGACCATCTACTGTACCCACCAGCCCTGCATCCTCTGCACCAAGATGATTATCAACAGCAAGATCAAGCGTGTCGTCTACCTGAACGAGTACCCGGACCGCTCGTCCCTCGACTTTTTCAAACAGGCTGGCCTCGAGGTCACCAAAATGCCCGGCGGCCGGGACGAGTTGAGCGACATCCCCGATCAGGTTTCCGACGAGGAAAAACAGCTGAGCGGTTAATCATTTTGGTTCTTTTGCGTTTTTCGGAACTGCCGATTCGATGAAATGGGCTTTGTTTCGGGGGCCTGTCGTACCAGTACTCGCGACGACCGCAACGAAACGCTACGGGCGCGACGTTTCTCTAAGTTCTCGCGACGATCGCAACGAAACGCGGCGGGCGCGACGACGGTTAACGGATAATCCGCTATATTATCATTCTTAGAAACGTCGCGCCCGTTGCGTTTCGTCGCGTCGTCGCGAGAACTTAGAGAAACGTTGCGGTCGTCGCGAGTATGCAGTCCCGCGCCCTTGCGTACTCATCACAGGACGCCTGAACGGCAAACAATCAGAGACATCCGGCCGCCGCCCTTCGTTCACAACAATGCAGATGAGTCATAAAAATATTCCAACAGCCTGCGCGCCTGCACATGTGGTATGCCGCCTCCGGCGGATCACCTGTACTACCCGCCCTCCCGCCCGTGGCGCGCTGCGCCGGTGTTGCTTTTAGCGATCTGGCAGGTGGTAAACCCGGGAAAGAAATAAGCATTATTCCCCGGGCCGCTAACATGCGACGATGTCCGGCGGATCACGCATACGCGCGCGAGCGGTCGCCCGAAAGCCCGCTTCAGGCCCCCGGCGTCACCCGGATATCCTTCACCCTCACCGTAGGCGACACGACGGACCCGACGGCCTTGTTGTCCCGGCCCATGCCGTCCACCTTCTTCAGCAGGTCGAACACGTTGCCGCTGATCATCATGGACTTGATCGGCTTCGTCATCACGCCGTTCTCGATCACGAAGGCGTTGCGGCATTCCACCGAGAAGTCGCCGCTGATCGGGTTCGCGGTGTGGGCGCCGATGACGGAGTTCACGTAGATGCCCCGGTCGGTCTCCTTCACCACGTCGCTCCGGGGGTACTCGAAGCAAATGTTGCGGGGCCCTACTGCCGGCAGCGTCGCGTACGAGCCGCGGACGGCGTTGCCGGTGGAGGCCCTGTTCTCCTTGCCGGCCGTGTACGTGTCGTACAGGAATGTCTTCAGCACGCCGTCGTCCAGGATGACGGTCTTCTGGGAAGGCACGCCCTCGTCGTCAGACCGCGTGGTGCCCAGGCCGCCGTCGAGGAGGCCGTCGTCGACGATGGTGAGCCCTTCCGCGGCGACGCGCTGGCCGATCTTGCCGGCCAGGCCGGAGCGGCCTTTCTGGACGTTCTCTGAGTTGACGGACGAGAGGAAGGTCGACTCGAGCAGGTCCCCAAACGCGTTGGGGCCCAGCAGGACGTCGGCGGTCTGCTCGTACGTCGGCTCGGACTCCAGCGAGCTGCGGGCGAGCTTCGCGGCGTTGCGGCCTACGGCCTGCATGTCCAGGTCCATCGACCGGGCGACGTCGTAGTCGTAGGCCGTGGACACCTTGCCGCCCTCCTTCATGATCACGTCGACGTAGCCCATGAACACGGTCTCCCG
>MVRA01000092.1 GCA_002067315.1 Methanocella sp. PtaU1.Bin125
GCTGGCCATGGCCACCTGTTGAAGAGACACCTGAACAGTTACTTTCGTTTAACGCAATACTATCTAAAAAGGAACCTGCGTTCTCTGCGCCCCTTTGCGCTCTCTGCGGCCTTTAACCGCGCCATATGTACCGCTACTCACTCTTTAATCAATATTGCGCGTGCGGGCCCGCCGTCGCCGTTCCTGATTTTTATCGGCAGGCAGGCGAACCGGTATCGCCCGGGCCCGACGGCGGAAAGGTTGACGCCTTCCACGAGGGTGACGCCGCCCTTTAAGAGCATCTTATGGACGGCCTCGCCACCCTCGAAGCTGCCGACGGACAGGTAGTCAATCGCTACCGTCCAGACGTGATTATCGATCAGCCACTGCGCCGCGCTTTTATCCAGGTAGACGTAGTCCTGGCGGAATTCCGGGGACTGCCAGAACGCGGAGTTCCTGGTCTTCAGCAGCAGGATGTTCTCCGTGGCGCTTTCCAGGTCCGCCGCTGTAATCGCCTTTTTTACGTGGGTGAGGTCCAGCACCTCGGCGTCGCCGTACAAATGTTCGAGCGGGATTTTATCCAGCGTCAGCCCGTTCTCGATGAAATGCACCGGCGGGTCTACGTGCGTGCCCGTGTGCGTGCCCATGTCGATAACCGAGACGTTCGCCGGGTCCCGCGGCATCTCGAGCACGCGCTTGATGACCGGCGCCGGGTCACCGGGAAAAGCCGGCATGCCGTTATAGATGTCCACAGAGATGTCGTAAATCTTCATCGAAAATCAATATGTCATTTTTAACTAAGTAGATAACGACAAAGATTCGCGCTATGAGCTCGCAGCCTGTGAGTCGGGACTCTTCAGGACCACGTTGAACGTTTGCATCATCTCCCTGTATTCATTCTTGGGATAATTCATGCCTTCGTAAAGCACCAGGAGATAGACCGCCGTACGGGCGCCTTTCTTCGTGATCATGAACTCGTCAAGCCGCTGGGTGACGAGACTCCGGTAAATGGCCGACGAGAGCACAGCCCTCAAGTCGTTATGCGGGAGCATGCAAGCGTTTTCGAGCTGTTCGATCGTCATCGGCCCGCTGCCGAGCGCGTTCAGGACCCTGAAAATCATCGAGTATGATATCGTCCTCGTCTCATCCATACGCAAGCACCTGTCCCATTTCGCTTAATGTAGACGGTATTAACGCGTTACGGGTCCGCCATGTGGCCTGCACGATGGCTCATGCACCCTCCGCTTATCCTCATACCGCTCCGTATATAAATTGTAATTATCTATATTTAAAATAGTACTACAGAAATGTATGTACAAATTTAACAATTTTAAAAGGGAATATATTATATCTTTTTTATTGTTATACTTCATTAGCTTTTTTACAGCTGTACCAGGGGGGACCGGGGGTCTTTATCGTAGTATTCCCGCAGGAACTGGTTGACATTCTGCCGGGTCGGGTAGGTCGACCATCCGACGCCCCCTATCTTGAGACCGGCCGTGGCCGAACCGATGATGGCGCAATCCCGCAGGCTCTTACCATACAGGTATGCGGATAAGAAGCCTGCCATGAACGTGTCGCCGGCGCCGGTCGTGTCCACGACCTTCACCTTGAACGAAGGGACGAACTCGCCCGTCTGACCGTCCGTCACGTAGCAACCGACCTTGCCCATTTTAATCACGACGACCTTCACGCCCATGTCGAGCAGGATGCGGGCGGCGCTTTCAGGGGAAAGGCTGTCGTCGCCCAGGATTTTCCGGGCCTCGTCGATGTTGGGCAGGAAGATGTCGACCTTCGGGATGATCTCGAAAAGGGGGTCCAGCTCTTCTTTCTGGAAGCCCCGCGGGTCCCAGCCCGTGTCGAACGAAACTTTGATGCCGGCGCCATGCAGCAGGTCGATCAGGTTCGCGTAGTCGCAACGCAGGCCGTCCAGCAGGAAGTAGGAGGGCAGGTGGACCAGATCGGCGTCGATCTTCGTCAGGTCGATGTCCTTGATGCCGTAGGTCGCGTTCTCCCCCCGGAACGTGACGAACGACCGCTCGATGCCCTGGACCAGGGCGACGGTGACGCCGGTCTTGCGATCGGTCAGCAGCACGTTCTTCGTGTCGACCCGGTTGTCCTCCAGCTCCACGAGGACGAAGGTGCCGAACACGTCGTCGCCCACTTTGCCGAAGAGCTGAATGTCCATGCCCAGTCGTGCGCACTGCATGGCGAAGTTCGCCGAACACCCGCCGCCGTGGGTCTGGAAGTCTTTCGTGATCACCTGCTTGCCGAGATCAGGCATGCGGTCTATCCTTGCAATAAGGTCTACGTTCACGTCGCCGATCGTCGCTATCTTTGGCATTGCCACACCTGCTAAATATATAATGCGATTTGATAAACTTAACCGCGGCCAAGTATGCCGCGACTAATTTCGTGCTTGCGAATATTAGATAAATCTGTGCCTGATGACACAGAGTTCAAAGAGGTCACGGAGGCCACAGAGGTTGTTCCGCGGTAACCGGGCCGCTATCGTCCACTCTACAGGCCACCGTTCATATAATATAGGTTTAACGTCTATGATAGAGGCGGAGTTGGGAACGTGGATACCAGTGTCATCTTTATCATCATAATCGCAGCCATCGGGCCGCTGCTCGTATACCTGACCCGTTATGTCGACAAGGGCCGTACGGCCGCCGCGTCGCGGCTGTGGTTCGTATCGGTCTGCGCGTACGTGGTCTACTACCTGCTGGCCAGCGGGGACGTGCTGGACGCCAGGATCGAGCCGTACTATTTCGCGCTGCTATGGCCCATCCCGGCGATCCTCGCCCTGTGGCTCGTGGACAGGATCGCGGCGGCCGAGAGCCCGGTGCCTTACTTCAAGTGGATCATTTACTTCATGGTCGGTCTCATCTTCGCGTTCCTCGTCGACCTGGCCAGCGGCGCGACCGGGTGGTATGCCTACAACGCCACGATCAACGCGACGGCCTCGATCACGAGCCCGGTCAACGGCATGCAGATCCCCGCGATGGCCCTGCTGATGCTGGGCGTGCTCATGGTGGGCGTCTTCTTCCTCAGCGATCCCGTCTTCAAGCGGCTGAAGAAAAAGGTCAGCCCCTCGTCGGCGACCTTCGCGCTGATCGGCCTGGCCTTCATCCTCGGCGGCATCGTCTGGGTCGTGACTGAACTTGTCATGGGCCTGTTCAAATAGTGCGAAATAAAAAGGCCGGATGAAATGATGGGCGGCCTGTGCCACGGTCACGCGCCCGCGCGGCCGGCGCGAGGGCTTCCCGTCTCTTCGATGGCGAAAAGCGAGAGCAAATTAAGGCTTAGAGCAGGCCGTTTTTCTTGAGCTTGAGCTTCCCCACCTTCTCGATGGCTCCGATGTCGACGCCGGGGACGGCCTCGAGGTAATGCAGGTCTTCCGCGATGTGGAACAGCCCTTCGCCCGCTGCCGATCTGATGACGACGGTGCTCAGGCCGGGCTGGCTGCCGACGCTGCCGATCGAGATGTCGGAGTCGCGGGCGGTGAAGTCGGGGCAGGCTTTGCAGCCCTTCCTGACATGGCCGCCCAGGCTCTGGAGCGGCAGGTGCTTCACTTCGCCACCGCGGAGATGCACGGTCATTCTGCCCTCGCCGGCGTTCATCTTCGTAATATTCCAGGTGGGCACCTCGAGGCGCTTTGCCACGTCCTGTACCATGGCGTTATCGAAGGACTCGAAGCAGAACAGGCCCAGCACGAACCGAAGCTTGGCCGTGAGCGCTACCGCATACTCGTTCGTCGATGCCCTCAAGAGTGCCGCCGACTCGACAGTGCAGGGCGTGCCCACGAGGGCAATGCTACGGACCGAGGTGTCCTTCGCGACGGTTTTCAGGGCTTCCAGCACGCCGTTGCTGTCGTACTTGCTCCCGGCCGCCTTCCGCAGGTCCTCCGGATAATAGGCCACGGTCGGAAACGCTTTCTGTATCCAGCGGTCCGAGCTCATCACCAGCGCGCAGTCCACGACCTCTTCCTCCAGCGCCGCCGTCAGGAGCGCCGTGACCGCGCCGCCGTTCTGGGCCCGGGGCGTGTCGAGCAGCGATCGGACGCTCCTGACGTCGAGATACGGCCCGAGGATGTCGCCCGACCGGAACGACTGGTAGTTCTTCCCGTAGCGGGGACAGGCGTCCAGGCAGGCTTTACAGTCGACACAGGGCGTGTACTGGTATGGCTTATTCAGCGTGTCGTCGTAGGCCAGGGTGTTGCCCGGGCAGACGGTAATGCACGCACGGCATCCGGCACAGAGGTCCTTGTTCCAGACGGCCTCCTCCAGTTCCTTGTATGGCAGGACGGCAGGCTTTGATGGTACGTTGTCCGACATATCGGCACCTTTAAATATGGATACAGGTAATTCTATTCCTTCTTACATGTGTTGATATATAATACTTATTATGTGTGGCGTGAATAAACATATCTCTGTAACAAAATAAAAATGCGATTGTTTTTGGCTCGATCGCCGTTTACGACTTGCTCGGCTTATCGCGGACCGAGAGCAGTAAAAGCGCTCCAAGGGCGACGACCGTCGCGATGACTGCCGTGACCGCCACGATGATGATGAGCTCAAATGCCTGTATCATGTCTGACACTCCGATATTGTGATACATAGTTACTCCTGATGATTTAAAAAGGTGGCGATGGCCGGGCTCTGACTTTATGGGCATGGCGTCGGCCCGTCCGATGCCCGTCAGGCCCGCAGAAATAACTTAAAGATATCCCGCGCCTACCTGTAATTGCCGGGTTCATCATGAAGTCGTCTGTCACAGGGACCGTCGAGATCAAGAAATGCGGGTTCAACACCAGGCCGAAGCTCATGGCGGCCGGGGAGCCGGGCGACGAGGACAGCCTCGTCGACATTCTGCCCGGGGCGTTCCAGAAATACGAAGGCCAGAAGGTGAAGGTAACCATCGAGACCGCGGGGCCTGCGAAGCCTGCGAAGCCCCGGAGATCGGGGAAACCGTCTGGATAGGCTGGCCATTGCCCTGTTCACTTTACCCATTATGCTGTCAATGTTACTACAGAATATGTCATATGACGCATTTTTTATTTTTATGCACGGACGCCTGCGTGATAAATATGGAAAAGCAAGATGCGATCAAGCAGCGTTGATCGCCCGGGGATATCGTGCATGGAAATTTCTATTGACAACATGAGGCCGGAGGATCACGAGGCCGTTTGTTCCATTTACATGGAAGGCGTGAAGGCCGGTGATCTCGTGCTGGACACGGACGACCCTGCCGGGATGGACCTGGCTTCGGGCCGGAACCTGGTCGCCCGGGCGAAGGACCGGGTCATCGGCTGGTCTGTCGTAGAGCCTGCCGGGAAGGAGGGCGTGGCGAACGTCAGCGTCTTCGTGAAGCCGGCCTGCCGGGGCATGGGCGTCGGGAAGGCATTGCTGGACACGACGGTCAGCCTGTCGGCCCGCAGCGGCATCTCCGCGTTGCTCGCGGGAATCGTGCCTCAGAACGTGCCCGCGCTGATGCTGCATAAGAGCTGCGGTTTCCACGCCGTCGGCATGCTCAAGCGGGCGGGCGCCACGGCGGGCAAGGTACGAAACGCGGTACTGCTGCAGCGTAACTGTGGCTAAGCACAGGACACGAAGGCCCGGCCGTAAATACGGGCAGCCTCCGCTGTTGTTTGGGCAGCCTCCGCTGTTGTTTGGGCAGCCTCCGCTGCGGTCACACGCGTGCATGCGTGCCTGAGCGAGGCGTCCGGGGCGGGCCCTATATCTTCGTCTCCTGGCGAAAGGATTAATGGCTCTCCGCTGCTTCTCATTGAAGGGTTACGATATGGCCATACATCCGTACTACATGCTCGACGTGTTCGCCGAGGAGAAATATGCAGGCAATCAGCTTGCCGTCTTCCGCAACGCCGCAGACATCGAGGCCGCGACGATGCAGAAGATAGCGAACGACATGCATTTCTCCGAGACGACGTTTATCCTCTCGGACGAGCCGCGTGACGGTGGCTATGACGTCAGGATCTTCACGCCCGAAGAGGAAATCCCCTTTGCCGGACACCCGACCATCGGCACCGCATACGCCATCATCCGCGAGATCATCCGGAAGCCTGTCAAAGCCGTGACGCTGAACCTGAAAGTCGGGCAGATACCGGTGACGGTCGACGATGACGGCGTGCTCTGGATGAGGCAGAAGCCGCCCGTCTTCGGCCCGACGTTCGCGCCCGGGGAGCTGGCCGAAGCGATGGGCGTGCAGGTCAGCGACTTCGACGATCGCTTCCCGGCGCAGGAGGTGTCGACCGGCCTGCCGGCCGCGATCGTTCCGCTAAAGTCGACCGGCGCAGTGCGCGGCGCCCGGCGGAGCCAGGACGCGCTGGACCGTCTCCACGCGAAGTATGGCATTGTCACGCTACTGTTCTTCTCGACAGAGCCACGGGACAGGGATAATGACCTTAGCGTCCGGGTCTTCACCTGTTACCCCAGCGTGCCGGAGGACCCGGCCACGGGGAGCGCCGGCGGGTGCCTGGCCGGATACCTTTCCCTGTACCGGTATTTCGGGAGCGGCACGGTCGACGTGAAAGCCGAGCAGGGTTACGAGATGGGGCGGCCGTCGCTGCTGCGCCTGCGGGCCGCTGAGAAAGCCGGTATTATCGAGGTGGACGTCGGGGGCAAGGTCGTCATGGTGGTCCGGGGCGAGCTACTGTGAGTCTACCGGGCCAGCCTGGTCACGCCGGGGCCGGCGTAACTACGCCGGGGCCGGCCTAACAACGCCAGGGCCGGCCTAACAACGCCAGGGCCGGCCTAACAACGCCAGGGCCGGCGTAACTACGCCGGAAACTTATTTTATGCTTCAGACACAGACAGTCAGTTAGTATGCCCATCGTACGGGTCGAGATACGCGAGGACAAGAGCCCGCAGATGGGGCAGATATCGGGTTCGACATCAACGTTCAGGGAGTGATACCACGAGACTACACTACATCCAGCACGTTCCATACGAGAACGCCGGCGCCATCGAGGCGTGGGCGAAGAAGAACGGCCACACGCTGACCAAGACCGTGCTCTATTACGACGAGGCGTTTCCGGCCATGGACAGCTTCGACTGGCTGGTCGTCATGGGCGGCCCGATGAACGTCTACGAGGAAAAGGACTATCCCTTCCTGGCGAGGGAAAAAAAGTTCATCGTCGACGCCATCGGGCAGAAAAAGCGCGTGCTGGGCGTCTGCCTGGGCGCGCAGCTGATCAGTGACGTGCTGGGCGGTAAGGTGACGAACGGCCCGCACAAAGAGATTGGCTGGCACAAGGTCACGCTGACTCCCGAGGCTAAAAAGTCCCCCGTCTTCGGCAGACTGCCCGCCGAATTCGTCGCTTTCCACTGGCACGGCGACACGTTCGCGATCCCTGCCAGCGCAAAGCGGATGGCTTCCAGCGAGGCGTACGAGAACCAGGCCTTCGAGCATGACGGAGGCCGCGTGGTCGGGCTCCAGTTCCACCTCGAGATGACAGACGACGGCATCAACCGGCTGGCGAAAAACAACAGCGACGACCTGGTCCCCGGTAAATACGTGCAGGATAAAGACGACCTCCTGCACAAAGACGGACTGCTGCAGGAAAACTATCGGCTGCTGAGCATACTGCTGGACGGCATGGCTAAGATATCTATCAAGTGAGAGAAGTTTCTCCGGATAGACGGGTCATCGGGTATGGTAAAAGTACGGCTCAAACGAGCCGTACGCTATTTGTATTTTCAGGCAGTCTCATTATATTTTATATGAGCAAACCCGATATAGTTACCCGCGCTGTTGGTCGCCCACGTGGACGGGTCCGAGTCAATGACTGTGTACTTGCCTGCCTTGAGTGTCACATAGGGATAGACGACCCAATAAGCGTTCTTCACCCCTCCCTGTCCGTCCGCCCCGGTGGCCTGCCACGGGCCGTATATCGTGCCATCTTCACTTTTGAGCGAGATGGTCCCCGGTGTCGCTCCCTTTGCTCCATTCCAGTGGTAAGTATTAATGTATGAAATATTCACTGGCTTGCTGAACGTGACTTCTGTAGGGTTCTGCGCCGTGGCTGTTATGGCACCGACGTTGCCATTGTCCCAGGTTTTTCCGGGGGCCGGGGCGGCCGTTGGCGAGATCGACGGAGCCGGCGTCGGCGAAGCCGATGGGACCGGTGTCGGCGTCGTGCAGCCGCTTATCGTTACCGTCAAAGCGGCAATAGCGATTATTGCCAATAAGATTTTGCTTATGCTTTTCATGAAGATCACCCTGTTGCTTGGTTATTAATCGATTATATCACAACTAATTTTAAACCTGCTGATATATAAAAACGACTAGAACGCGTTCCTGTATCCCGACATTTTCCAATCACAGTGGTTTCTGCCTGCGCTGAATGAGCGTCATATTTGTAGGGGATTGAGTTATATTTATATTAATTACCGTACAGGTACGGGTAAACGTTTTTATCTAGCAGCGCATTCTCCCGGATACAGACTACAGGAGGCAACGACAGGATGAACTCTAACTTCGCCGACCGGATGGGCAGCGTGCATAAATCCTTCATACGGGAGATATTGAAAGTAACGCAGGACCCGTCCATTATTTCGTTCGGCGGAGGGCTCCCCAACCCGGCGTCGTTCCCGGTGCTGGAGATCTCGCAGGCGGCCGAGGCGGTGCTGCGGGAGAGCGGCGAGGACGCGCTGCAGTACAGCACGACGGAAGGCTACCGGCCGCTCCGGGAGATCATCGCGCAGCGGTACGCCCGCCGGGGGCTGAAAGTGTCCCCGGACGACATCCTGATCACCAGCGGCTCGCAGCAGGGCATCGACCTGACCGGGAAGGTCTTTATCAACAAGGGCGACCGCGTCCTCGTGGAGCGGCCGACGTACCTGGCGACGCTGCAGGCTTACGGGCTCTACGAGCCGCAGTTCCGGTCTATTCCGCTGATGGAAGACGGGCCCGACCTCGCGGCGCTGGAGCGGGAACTGGACGCGGGCGTCAAGATGTATTACGCGGTCCCGAACTTCCAGAACCCGACGGGCATCACCTACTCGCGGCGGAAGCGGCAGGACGTCGCCCGGCTCCTCAACGACTACGGCGTGGTCTTCGTCGAGGACGATCCCTACGGCGAGATCCGGTTCATGGGCGAGGACCTGCCCCCGGTGAAGTCGATGACGGAGAACTCCGTCCTGCTGGGCTCCTTCTCCAAGATCGTGTCGCCCGGCATGCGGCTGGGCTGGCTGGTGGCGCCGCCCGAAATCATGGATAAGGTCATCGTCGCCAAACAGGCTACCGACCTGCATACCAACTATTTCATCCAGCGGGTGGTCCACCGGTACATGGCCGACAACGACGTGGACGCGCACATCGGCAAGATCAAGGCGCTCTACCGGGAGCAGCGCGACGCCATGGTCGCCGCCATCGGGCGGCACTTCCCGGAGGGCGTGCAGTGCACGAAGCCGGAGGGTGGCATGTTCCTCTGGGTGACGCTGCCCGAAGGCTTCTCGTCCGTCGAGCTTTTCGACACGGCGATCAAAGAGCGGGTGGCGTTCGTGCCGGGCAGGGCCTTCTTCGCGGACGGCAGCGGCGACAACACGCTGCGGCTGAACTACACGAACTCGACGGCCGGCGCGATCGAGGCCGGCATCGAGCGCCTCGGCAACGCCATCCGGAGACAGCTGGCAGGGAGCGCCTGTGTCGTCCGGTAGGCCTTTGATCGCCGTCAGCCCGGCGGAGGACTATCTCCGCTGTACTGAGGCCGTCGATTTCGAAGAGCCCGCGGTGATCGGCCTGGCATCCGGCCTGGGCGGGGGCACGGACATGGACGTGCTGCGTCGCGCCTTCGAGCTGGTGCGCGACCGGTTCCCGCACTCGAGAGACGTCGGCGGCGACGAGGTCCCCTTCAGCGCGTCGGACGTCGTCCGTGCAGGCCATGGCCTCTGCTATGCCAAGTCCCATTTGCTGGCGGCGCTACTGCGCTATCACGGCATCCCCGCAGGATTCTGTTACCAGCGCCTGAACGACGACGGCACCTTCCTGCTGCACTGTTACAACGCGGCATACGTCGACGGCCGGTGGCTGCGCGTCGACGCCCGGGGCAACAACGGTTCCGTGCATGTCGAATTCGACCCGGACGCCGACATGCAGGCGATTAAAACCGACGAGGCGCTGGGTGAGAAAGACTACCCTGTCGTTTTCTCCCGGCCCGACCCGGGCGTCGTCAGGGCGTTGCGGACGTACCGGAGCCTTTCGCAAATGGTCCTGCCCTGCGATCTCTCCTGTCCGCTCAACGGGGACAATTAGTTTTAAGACTGATGGCGTTGACATTTTAATAGCCCTCTGAGGTATAATCTGAGGTATAGAATGAAGTTATCACTCTTAGTACTGGACGAAACGCTGGCGATCTGCAGCCTGAAGCGGGACAGCCCCCTTCCGGACTGGGCCACGTCAAGCGATTTCTACTCGATCACCCGCACCTACGACGAGCTTTCCATCGTGTGCCCCCAGGACAAAGTCCCTGCCGGCGTCGACATCAACAAGAACTGGCGCTGCCTGAAGGTGCAGGGTCCGCTGGGGTTCTCTATCACCGGCATCCTGGCGTCGCTGTCCATGCCGCTGGCCAGCGAGGGCGTGAGTATCTTCGTGTTCTCTTCCTATGATACCGACCACATCATGGTCAAGCAATACGAGCTGGATAAGGCCGTTGAAGTCCTGCAGAAAGCGGGGCATACGGTGCAGTACCAGAAATAGCCTTTTCTATCTTTAACTTTTTCCGCGCCTGCCACACGTCGAAAAGGATATATTCTCCCGGCACTCGCCCGCACGCGACCGGCACAGAGGCGACAGGCGCTTATTTCCAGTCTGCCTGCGCGAGCCTGAAACTTTTATATACGTACTGGAATGTATATTCAATGATCATATGCGAAAGACCAAAGAGGAAGCCGAAGTCACGAAGGAAAAGCTGCTGGACGCCGCATTGAAGGTCTTCAGCAAAAAGGGCTATGCCACCACCACGCTGGACGACATCGCGAAAGAGGCCGGCGTCACCCGCGGCGCGATCTACTGGCACTTCAAGGGCGGCAAGGCCGAGATATTCACGGAGATTTTAAACAAGGGATTCGAGCGGGTCAACATCCTGCTGGAACGACTGATGGCCGAGGGGGGCTCGCCCCTGGAGATCATAGAGCGGCTCATGGTACGCCTGTTGCAGTTCGTCGAGGAAGACGACGATTACCGGGCGGTGCAGGAGATATTGATCTTCAAGATGACCGACGACCCGGAGCTGTCGCTGCGGCTGGAGGATAAGAGACATGCCCAGGAGGAATCGGTAAGATACATTGCCGGTTTGATCGATCAGGCTAAGGCAGCAGGCGAAGTGTGTCCCGATACCGATGCGATGACTGCGGCTATTGCCGCTTACGGTATGCTGAACGGCATCGTGTTCCTCTGGATGGTCGAGCGATCGGTAACCGATACGCCCCAGTTCTCCCTGAAAAGGGATGCGGCATCGTTTGTCCGCCTTTACCTGCGGAGCATCGCCGTCCGGTAGCCGGCAATAACAAGCTATAAATATTACTTACATACATGTATGTATATAAACTTTTAAGGGCATAGCCCTCTGGTTCACAAAGAGTCGAATATCGTACTGACAATATACATACAAACATGAATGTATAATGAGGGATATCAATGGAAATGAAGAAAGAAAGCCTGAAAATGGATAAAAACCAGAAGCTTGCGCTGCTCGTCGTATCCGTAGCCATCTTCACCGACATCCTGATCTACAGCATGATCGTACCGATCCTTCCGCAATATGCGGCAGGGCTTGGCGCTTCCCAGGCTGTCATCGGGCTGATGTTCGCCAGTTACGCGATCGCGTTCCTCGTCACGACGCCGGTCGTCGGCATCATATCCGACCGGATGGGCCGCAAGCTCCCGATGCTCGCCGGCCTAGCCGGGCTGTTCGGCTCGACGCTGCTGTTCGCGTTCTCGAACGATACGGCCACACTGATCGTCGCCCGGGCGCTCCAGGGCGTTTCCGCGGGCGCCACCTGGACGGCAGGCCTGGCGCTGCTCGCCGATATGTTCCCGGCAGAGACCCGGCAGCAGGCCACCGGGTTCGCCCTGGTCGGCAGCTTTGCGGGCACGCTGCTCGGCCCGGCGTTCGGCGGCATGCTGTACGAGGCCGGCGGCTATACGCTCCCGTTCCTCGTGGCCGCCGGGCTGGTGCTCGTCGACGGCGGCGCCCGGATGCTCCTGCTCAAGGACCCGCCCCTGCACGGCGATAACGACCGGGCCACGCTGCGCATGCTGGTGAAAAGCCCCGCTATCGTGATCCTGGCCGGAGTCATCGTAATCACCTCGTCAACCGTAGCCCTGCTCGAGCCGACGCTGCCGCTGCACCTGGCACAGGACCTCGGCGTGTCGCCGACGCTGATCGGGGTGCTCTTCGGCATCGTGGTGATCGGCAGCGTCATTGCCTCGCCGCTGTCCTATATGGTCGCCGGCCGGTTCGGCCGCCGGAAGACGGTCGTCGCCGGGCTAATCGCCATGGGGATACTGCTACCCGCCACGACCATCGCCGGCTCGTTCCTGCTCGAGGCCGTCATCATGTTGCTGCTGGGCGCCATCATGGCCATCGGGCTGGCCTCGGTGCCGCAGGAGATGACCGACATCGCCGATCGTCTGGGCCGCGGCGGCTACGGCGCCGTCTACGCGCTGTATAACGTGGCGCTCTCCGTCGGCATGATGATCGGCCCCCTGGCCGGGGGCGTGCTGGCCGGGTCGCTCGGCATCACGGCAGGCCTGATGATAGCCGGCGCTGTCATGGTCGCCTATGCCCTGGTGCTGGCGGTCGGTATGCGGACTTCCGGGCCTGATGCGCAGACGATCTCTCTCGTCAAAGTATAAGGGATCGGCTTCTCGCCGATCCTCCCTCCTTTTTATCCGTACATCCTCATCGGCAATCTTTTAACCATCCCCGGCCTATAATAAGAAAATCATCCGCCGGTGAACAGTCATGATCATCAATAACGCCACTTACTGGGACGGCAGCAGGATCGCCCGGGGCCGGCTCCGCAACGGCCCTTCCGACGAAGAGTTCGACGCGACCGGCAGGCTGGCCATTCCCGCTTTCAGCAACGCCCACACCCATCTAGCCATGACACTGATGCGGGGCGCAGGCGACGGCCTGAAGCTGCAGGACTGGCTGGACCGTGTCATCTTCCCCATGGAGCAGCGGCTGACGCCGGATCTCGTCTACAAAGGCGCGATGCTGGGGTGCGTGGAGCTGATCCGTACCGGGTGTTCCTCCTTCACCGACATGTACTACTTCGTTGAGTCGGCGGCCCGGGCGGTCGAAACAGCGGGAATCCGGGGCCTGCTGGGCACGCCGATCACCGGCTTCGGCACGCCGTACTACCGGGACGCAGAAGACGCGCTGCGGATCGCGGAGAGCCAGCTGAAAGGCAGCCGGCCGCCCCGGGTCGATTATTGCGTGGCGCCGCACTCGATCTACCTGTGCTCCGAGGATGTATTGATCAGGGCAAAGGCGCTCGCGCGGAAGTACGGCGCGAAGCTGACGACCCATGTTTCCGAGACCCGTAAGGAATGCGTGGACTGCCACCGGAAAACGGGCCTCTGGCCTGTCGAATACCTGGACAGCATAGGGCTGCTTGACGAGGACACCGTACTGTCGCATGCCGCGTGGCTGACGAAGATGGAGGTCAGGATACTGGCCGACCGGGGCTGCACCGTCGTCCATTGTCCCGCGTCGAACATGAAGCTGGCATCCGGCGGCGTCATGCCGCTGCCCGAGCTGCTGGCCGCAGGCGTAAAGGTGGCACTCGGCACGGACGGCGCCTCCAGCAACAACTCGCTGGACATGATGCACGAGATGAAGATCGGCTCGCTGCTGCAGAAGTCCCACCGCTGGGACGCCACTGTGGCCCCGGCCCAGGTGCTGATGCGGATGGCCACGGCGGGCAGCAAAGACCTCGCTTTCGTCGACCTGGACGACGTCCGGATGCTGCCGCACCACGACCTGATCGCCAACCTGGTCTACGCGGGCGGCGCGGTGACCGACCTGCTGGTCGACGACCGTTTCGTCCTACGGGACGGCGTGATCACAACGTTCGACGAGGGCGCGGTCAAGCGCGAGTTCATCGAAGCCGCTGCGGAGTTACGGCAATGAAGGTCGCCGCGCTCTTCTCCGGGGGCAAGGACTCGAGCTACGCCGTATTTTGCGCCCGGCTGTACGGCTGGGACGTGACGCACCTGGTCACGGTCTTTTCGGAGTCGCCGGAGTCGTATATGTACCACGTCCCGGCCATCGGGCTGACCCGGCTGGCCGCGGAGGCCATCGGCATCCCGCTGGTCGAAGTAGCCACGCCCCCGGAGCCCGAAGTCGAGCTGCTGCCCTTGCGGGATGCGCTGGCCGGGCTCGGCATCGACGGCATCGTCTCCGGCGCGCTGGCCTCGGAGTACCAGCGGCGCCGGCTGGACCAGATCTGCCAGGACATCGGCATCAAATCATTTGCGCCGCTCTGGCACAAGAACCCGCGCGATCTTCTCGGCGAGATGGTAGACGAGGGTTTCGAGATCATGATCGCGGGGTGCTCCGCCGAAGGGCTGGACGAGCGCTGGCTGGGTCGTGTCCTCGATCAAAAGGCGCTGGCGGAGCTGGACCGGCTGCACGACCGCTACGGCATCCACGTGGCCGGCGAGGGCGGGGAGTACGAGTCGATGGTACTGAACGGGCCCCATATGAAGCGACGGATTCGCGTGGAGTACGAGAAGGAATGGCGCGTCCACTCGGGGAAAATAGTAATAAACAAAGCCTGGCTGGAATGAAGTGCCCATGAGAGCGGGGCCCCGCGCGCACGCGCCCGGCCGCCCGGTTTGCCGCAGGATACGATCAATACCCTTCCATTTCCCGCTCGCCCGCCTTGAGAATGTCCTTACACTTATCCGGCAGCTCCTCGAACCGGTTCACGCTCTCGATCTCCCGGATGAACCGCTGCCGATCCTCGGGGCTCAGGTTGACGTAGGCGTCCGTCCGGGTGATCTTGAGCGCCCGCCTGCTCAGCTCTGGATTTATGGCAATACCTCCAGCGTGATATCGGTGGCGGCGGCCAAAAAAGTGCACGCGTTTATGCGCGGACGACCGGCGTGGATTCCGGGTCGAACGGGTTGGTGCGCATGGCGAGCGAGTACAGGTACGGGTAATGCTCTTTCAGGTACCTCATGTAGCGCAGCCACTCGAGAACGAGCCTGCCGTACGCCCGCTTTACGTCCCCCGCGAGGTGTATGACGTCCGTGTCCGGCAGCGCCGGGAAATCGCGGCGATAGTCCAGCTCCTCGGTCAGGTGAAAGACCGCCCGCAGCGTGTCCGTGAACTCTTCGTGCTCCAGCAGGGTCGGGTTTTCCAGCAGGCGGACCAGGAAGCCGCGGTGCCCGATGAGCACTTTTTTAAACGCGGCGAGGTCTTCGCGGCTGATGTCCGGGCTATAAGGGAGGGTGGCCAGCGTCGCCTTCAGCTTCCCGTATTCGGCCGGCGAAAGGTCGCCCGCGCGGGCCAGGTCGGCCCTGTACTTAGCGATCCCCGGGTCCCGGGCGGCGACCTTCCGGAGGATGCTGACGCCGACCTCGCTGTAGAACAGGCCGATCACCATGTTCATCTTCTCGAGGCGCTCCTTGCGCTCCCGCGCTTCCAGGACGCTCTCGAGTATCAGCGTGACGACGATGACGTCGATCGGGATGAACGCCAGCTCGAAGAACACGTATTTCTCCAGCCAGTACGCGTCGTGGAAGAACACGTAGTGGACGCCCAGCAGCAAGAGCGAAAGGACCAGCAGGATGATGCCGAATCCGATAAGCCAGATATTTCTCTGTTTCATAATGAATCGTTGAAGCGTTTATTCAACAGAGGACTGTTCCACCGTTTAGTAAATAACGTTTCCTGTCGCACTACCGGGCTGATCTCCTGCCGTTTCTATGCATGCGTGACGGACGTGCAACACAGTTAAAGGCCGCAGAGACCGCAGTTCCCTTTTTAGATATCGTTATAACGTTAAACAAAAAAGAAACTGCGCTCTCAGCGCCCCTCTGCGATCTCGTGAAAAACTCGTTTGGCGGGCGCGCTGGCGCCTGTCGTATGCCGCCTCCGGCGGGCCATTCGTACTGCCCGCCCTCCCGACCCGGGCGCGTATGCTCTGTTCGGATTGACGATATGACGAGGGCAGGTATCTTTTTTTCATCATCTCTGCCTGACTATGGCCCCGGTCACTGACCGACTCTAAAGAAAAACGAGTTCAAACCGGCTGCTGTGGCAAACGGTGGCGGCCGCTCGCGCGCGCGTGCGAATGCCCCGGCCGGGCATGCGACGACGGTGATGCCCGTTTATCATCGTTGATGCCTGGCCAGGACCCCGGTCATCTCGAAAAAGTATATTTTCCCCGCCCCGCAACATAGATACATGAACGAGCTTCGACGGGACTACTTCACCGACCGCTGGGTGATCATCGCCACGGACCGGGCCAAACGGCCCACGGACTTCGTCCGGCCGAAGCCCGCCGAGCCGGCGCCGCTGAACTGCTTCTTCTGCCCGGGCAACGAGGGCATGACCCCGCCGAGCAAAGCGTCGTATTTCGACGGCCGCGTGCTCCGGTGCGAGGCCGATACGGAGGGCCTGCCGCCGCTGACCGGCTGGGTGGTCCGGGCCATACCGAACCTGTTCCCGGCGGTGAAGCCCGGGGAGGCGACCATGGCTTCCACCCGCCAGATCGCCGCGGCCGGGGTCCACGAGGTGATCGTGGAGACGCCGGAGCACTTCCGGCAGCCGCAGGGCATGTCGGACGACGAGATCCGGCGGCTGTTCACGGCGTACCGGGACCGGTTCTCGGAGATAGCCCGGCTGCCGTACGTCAAATACGTCTCGCTCTTCCGCAACTACGGCAAGGAGGCCGGGGCCTCGCTGGCACATCCCCACTCACAGATCATCGCGCTCCCTGTCGTGCCGGAGATCGTCAAAGAGCAGTATCGCCACGACTATTCGCCGGTGATAGCGCAGGAGGAAACGTCCGGGCGGCTGGTCGCGGCGACGCAGCATACGGTCGCGTTCGCGCCCTTCGCTTCTCCGTTCCCGTACGGGGTATGGGTATTCCCCCGCCGGCCCTGCAAAAACATCGCGGAACTGACGGACGCCGAACGGGACGACATGGCCGTAGTCACCCGGGACGTCCTGGCGCGCGTGGCGAAGCTGCTCGGCGATCCGCCGTACAACTACGCGTTCGTCCAGTCCATGGACGTGCCACTGCACATGCACCTGCGCATCTATCCCCGGCTGGGCATCGAGGCGGGCTTCGAGCTGAACACCGGCATTAACATCAATTCTGTGCCCCCGGAATCGGCGGCGAAGAGCCTCCGGGAAATCACCCTGTAACCGCTCTTTCATTGTCCTGCAGGCGCGTGGCGCCGCATTTTCCGGCCACAGGCCTGAATAGCAAAGATATCGCAGCTATGCAGGGAAAATACAGCGGGGCGCGACACACATGGTCAGGCTTTGCATGGGCTTCGAGGTACACCAGCCGTACCGGCTGAACCCGGCCTTCGAGCCCGGAAAGGTCCGGAGAGGGCGGAAGCATGAGGAAGCATACTTCAGCGACAGCAACAAGGAGATACTGCTGCGGGTCTGCGACAAGTGCTACATCCCGGCGACTCAGCTCATGCTGGAGCTGCTGGACGACGGCTTCAAGTGCGCCTACAGCCTGTCCGGCACCCTCGTCGAGCAGCTCGAGCGGTGGAGCCCGGACACGCTGGACCTGTTCCGGCAGGTCGCCCGGCACCGCAACGCGGAGATGCTCTCCCAGACCTATTACCACAGCGTAGCCAGCCTGTTCGATGACGATCTCGCCGAGTTCGAGGCGCAGGTCCGGCTGCACCAGCGCCTGATGAAGGACGCCTTCGGCGTCGAAACGCAGGTGGTGGAAAACACCGAGTTCATCTTCAACAACGCCATCGCCGGGTCCGTCGCGCGCATGGGCTTCAGGGCCGCCTACACCGAGGGCGTGGACCGTATCCTGGGCTGGCGCAGTCCCAACTACGTGTACTCCTGCCGCGGCATGAAGGTGCTGATGCGTAATTTTCCGTTATCCGACGACATCGCGTTCCGGTTCCCTAACCGCAGCTGGTCGGAGTGGCCCCTGACCGCCGACAAGTACTCCTCGTGGATCGCCCGCTCGCAAGGGGACTATGTCAACGTGTTCGTCGACTACGAGACGTTCGGCGAGCACCAGTGGGCAGACACCGGCATCATGGAGTTCCTGCGCTGGCTGCCCCGGGAGTGCGTCGACCGGGGCGTCGCCTTTGCCACGCCTTCCGAAATCGCGGAGCTGGAGCCGAAAGGGGAGCTCCGTTTCGACGAGACCGTCTCGTGGGCGGACGTAGAGAAGGACGTCTCCGCCTGGCTGGGCAACACCATCCAGCACACGGCCCTGAAGGCTGTTCAGCGCGCCCGGCCGTTCGCGCAGGACAAAAAGATATGGCGGTACCTGCAGACCAGCGATCATTTCTACTATATGGCCTCGAAGTTCGGCTCCTGTGGCGAGGTGCACAGCTACTTCAGCCCGGACGCCTGCACCAACATCGAGGCCTTCGACGGCTACATGCGGGTGCTGGCCGACTTCACGGCCCGCTCCGCCCGGAAGATGAGGCCCCGGGACGTGGCCGTCGAGCTGCGCTGCCTGCCACCGGAGAAGGCCTTCAGGTTCCGCAACCCGGTCGTCTATACCGGCTTCACCGCCTACAGCCTGGACGACTTCGGCGAGATGCTGAACTACGTGCCGTCGGACTCCGTCGCATACCACATCAAGCGCGGTGACTTCGCCCGGTGGATCCGGGACGTGCTCAAGGACGACAGCCTGGCCGACGAGGTGAGCGAATGCCAGAACCGCATCGAACTGATCGAGGTCGTAGACCGAAAGCGGAAAGAGCTGCGGCGCCGCTTAAAATAGCCTTCTTCTGCTGGGAGTCCCTCTACTCCGAGCGCATCGGCGGCCTGTCGCCCGGCGCCACCTACCTGGCGGAGGTGCTCGCCCGGGACCACGAGGTGCACTTCTTCACCCGGGGCGGCGCCGATCGGACCATCAAAGGCGTCCGGTACCATTACGTCCAGCCCTTCGCCGGCAACATCGTGGACTACTCCCGGGACATGAGCGAAAAGATGGTCGCCCGGTTCCGCGAGTTCGACGCGCCGCCGTTCGACGTCCTCCATTTCCACGACTGGCACGTGGTCGAAGCGCTGCACCGCCTCCGGGACCGCAACACGGTGATGACCTTCCACTCGACGGAGTACGGCCGGGCCGGGAACCGTATCGGCGACTGGTGGGAGGCCCGGGAAATCTCGGGCAAGGAATGGTACGGCGCCTATATCGCAAAACGGCTGACAGCGGTCTCGCACGCGCTGAAGAACGAGATCATGTGGCTCTACAACGTGCCCTATGAGAAGGTGGAGGTCATCTCGAACGGGATCTTCCCGGAAGTCTATGATGCGGTGATCGACCCGGGCGAGGTGAAGCGGTCCTACGGCATCCACCCCTACGCGCCGCTGGTGTTCTACGTCGGGCGGCTCGAATACCAGAAGGGCCCCGACCTGCTGGCCGCCGCGGTGCCGCAGGTGCTGCGGCAGCGCTGGGACGCGCAGTTCATCATGGCGGGGCAGGGCACCATGAAGCACGAGCTTCAGGCCCGCTGCGCCGGCATGCCCGTCCGCTTCACCGGCTACATCACCGACTCGGAGTACGTGCGGCTGCTCAACGCCTGCGACACGATCGTCGTCCCCAGCCGCAACGAGCCCTTCGGCCTGGTGCCTCTCGAGGCGTGGAGCGCCCGCAAGTGCCCCGTGGTCTCGGACGTCGGCGGGCTTGCCGAGAACGTATCGAACTTCAAGGACGGGGTGAAAGTCTACCTGGACCCGGCCTCCATCGCCTGGGGTATCAACTACGTCCTGAGCGACCCGTCCCGCGCCGCAGCCTTCGGCCGGAACGGCCGCCGGAAGGTCGAAAAGCAGTTCCTCTGGAACCTGGTGGCGGCAAAGATGATGGACATTTATCGGAAGGTGAAAGCGTGAAGATCGCATATTTCGTCGACGAGTTCCCGCCCTTCTTCAGGGGCGGCCTGGGCACGTACGCCATGGAGATCACCCGGCAGTACGAGCGGAACGGCCAGCAGATCACCGTGTTCTCCCGCAACAGCGGCCGGGACGCGACCAGCGAGACGTGGGAGGGCATCAAGGTCAACCGGCCGCTCCTGATGGACATGACCGACGTGCTGCCGGTGACCACCCCCGGGGACGTCATGCACTGGGACCGGAACGGCCAGAACTTTTTCATGAGCACGATGCTCTACAACCTGCTCTCCGCCTCCAAGCTGATCAACGACATCGTGCCGAAGGGGGAGCGCTTCGACATCGCCGTCTCCCACGACTGGCTCGCCTTCCCTGCCGGCATCATTGCGCGGAGCAACCTGCCACTGCCGCTGGTCGTCCATTTTCACTCCACCGAGCAGGGGCGGACCGGCGGCGGCTCGGCCACCATCCGGGAGATCGAGCGGCTCGCAGCGCAGAAGGCCGACCTGATAGTCACGGTCAGCTACGCCATGCGGGACGAGCTGGTGAAGCTCGGCTACCCTGAGGGCAAGATCCGCGTGGTCTACAACGGCGTGGACACGGACAAGTACGCCCCCGGCTCCTTCAGCGACCGGGCGATCAGGGCGTTCCGCAAGAAGATCGGCGTGGGCAGCGCCCCTATGATCTTCTTCGTGGGCCGGCTGACGTGGGTGAAGGGCGCCGACACGCTCACCATGGCCATGGCCCGGATCGTGCAGGACATACCGGACGCGAAACTCGTCATCGTCGGCTCGGGCGAGCAGGAGGACATGCTCCGCAACATCGTGCGGCAGCACGGCCTGGAAAACAACGTCATCTTCGTTTTCAAATACATCACCGAGGACGAGCGGAGGATGTACTATGCGGCGTGCGACGTGGCCGTGTTCCCGTCGAAGTACGAGCCGTTCGGCATCGTCAGCCTCGAGGCCATGGCCATGGGCAAGCCGGTGATCGTCGGCGCGGCCGGCACGTCAGGCTTCCGGGAGCAGGTCATTCCCGTGGGCGAAAAGATCTGCGGGTTCCACATCAACCCGCACGACCCGTCGGACATCGCGAAGTACGCGGTAATACTGCTCAAGGACAAGGAGCTCCAGAAGACGATGAGCCGGAACGCCCGGCAGCGGGTGCTCGACGAGTTCACCTGGGAGAAGGCCGCGAGGGATACCATCGGCGTGTACGAGGAGGCCATTACCGCCTACCGGAAACGAGTGGTCGAGGAGTGCGAGAGCCGGGCGAAGTCGTGCGACCTGAAGGCGCCGTGACCGGCGTTCGCAAGGCCTGCGGCATCCGCAGCAGCCGCGCGTTGATCGCCACGATGACGGTGCTGGCGCTCATCAGGATCGCGCCGACCGCCGGCGACAGCAGGATGCCGAAGCCGTACAGGACGCCCGCGGCCAGCGGTATGGCGAAGGCGTTGTAGCCGGTGGCCCAGAGCAGGTTCTGGGCCATCTTCGCGTATGTCTTTTTCGAGAGCCCGACGATGCTCACCA
Source organism: Methanocella sp. PtaU1.Bin125 (assembly GCA_002067315.1). GTDB lineage: Archaea > Halobacteriota > Methanocellia > Methanocellales > Methanocellaceae > Methanocella_A. The sequence goes on from MVRA01000092.1 coordinate 21,607, forward strand.
CGTCCCGCGGGTCGTTCTTCACCAGCACGATGTCGGCGCTCTCGATGGCCACGTCGGTCCCCGCGCCGATGGCGATGCCGACGTCCGCCTGCACCAGCGCCGGCGCGTCGTTGACCCCGTCGCCTACCATGGCCGTCCGGTACGTTCTCCGGACCTCTTTGACCTTCTCCACCTTCTGGTGCGGGAGCACCTCTGCGAAGAACTCGTCCAGCCCCAGCTCTTCCGCGACCCATCGGGCCACGTACCGGTTGTCTCCCGTGAGCATCATACATTTGATGCCCATCTGCTTCAGCCTGTCAATGGCTTCTCTGGACTCCGGCCGGATGATGTCCGCGAGGGCGATGGCGCCGGCAGGCTCCTCGCCCTGCAGCAGGAAGACCACCGTCTTGCCCTGCCGCAGCGCCTTCTCGACCCGGGCGTCGGTCATGGCGATGCCCTTTTCCTCCAGGTAGCCGGGGCCGACCACCCGGTACGTCTCACCATCAATCGCGCCCTCCACGCCTTTGCCCGGTAGCGATTTAAAGCCGGTGACCGGGATGGTTTTCAGCCCCTTTTCCATCGCGCGCTTCGCAATGCCGGCCGCGATCGGGTGTTCGGAGCGGGCTTCCAGCGCGGCCGTGAGCCCGAGCACATCGTCCTCCTCCTGCGGTGCAAGCGGTATGATGTCCGTGACCCCATGCCTGCCTTCCGTGAGCGTGCCCGTCTTGTCGAAGATGATCGCCTGCAAGTCCCGGGCCTTCTCGAAGGCGGTCCGGTCCCGGATCAGCAGCCCGGATTTCGCCGCCAGCGACGTGGACACGGCGATGACCAGCGGCACCGCGAGCCCCAGCGCGTGCGGGCAGGTGATCACCATCACGGTGGCCATGCGCTCGACGGCGAACTCCAGGTCCTGCCCGAGGTAGATCCATGCCAGCAGGGTGATCGTGCCGACGCTCAGGGCGATGATCGTCAGTATAAACGCGGCCTGGTTGGCCAGGTCCTGCGCCCGGGACTTGCTCTCCTGCGCCTGCCGGACCAGATCGATCACCTGGCTGAGGTAGGTCTCTTTCCCGGTCTTCGTGACCTTCGCCTTGATCGAGCCCTCGCCGTTGATCGAGCCGCCGATCACCTTATCGCCCGGGCCCCGTGGCACGGGCTTCGACTCCCCGGTCAGCATGGCCTCGTTAACGCTGGTCTCCCCGCTGATGACGAGGCCGTCGATCGGCACCTTCTCGCCCGGCTTGACCAGGACGACGTCGCCGGCCTTCAGCGCCTCCACCGGGACGTCGTGAACCATATCGGGCATCACCATGTGCGCCTCCGCGGGCATGATCTTCACCAGCTCCTCCAGCGCCCGGGACGCGCCCATGACCGAGCGCATCTCGATCCAGTGCCCGAGCAGCATGATGTCGATCAGCGTGGCCAGTTCCCAGAAGAAGGTCATCCCCGGCAGGCCGAACACTACGGCCGCGCTGTAGACGTAGGCCACCGTGATCGCGACCGAGATCAGCGTCATCATGCCCGGCAGGCGTTTTTTCATCTCGTCGACGAACCCCTTCAGGAACGGGTAGCCGCCGTAGACGTACACGACGGAGGAGAGAAGGAACTGTACGTAGATCGAGCCGGGAAAGTCCAGCCGGTACCGGAAAAAGTCCTGGATGGTCGGCGACAGGACGACGATCGGCACGGTCAATATCAGGCACACGACCAGCCGCCGCTTGAAGTCCTCGATCATGGCCATGTGGCCGCCGTGGGCCGCGTGGTCTCCCCCTTTTCCCGGGGGCCCGTGCATGGCATGTCCCGCACCATGGGCGGTAGCAGCCGGCTTCATCTCATGCTCTCCCCCTCCACCGCTCTTTTCCTGATGTGCCATATGCTCGTGTTCCACAGGACCACTCTTCCCGGTAAATCCCGGATACCATTTTACCATGGGTGGGCAGAATGAAAAATGTGGGCGCCGTTAGAGACGCCGACTATTAAGAGCCGTATCGTCGTTTGCCCGCCAGAAGACTGATATTTCAAACAGCTGTTATCATTCACATCAGCATTGCAGCGGGAGTCGCGTACTTGTCCTTGTTCTCATCGAACTTCTGCCTGCAGGCGTCCGAGCAAAAATAGAACGTGTGACCTTTGTACATCTCTTTCGCCGGCGCGCTTTCCTTGCTCACCGTCATGCCACAGACCGGGTCTCTCGCCATTATATCACCATGAAGACTCAGCATATCAGGTTTAAAAGTCTATAATCGGAAAAATATCATCAATCTTAATATATCGAAGTTTATAGCATATTGTATATCCGTCTATATGTATAATGGCCTTACATTGGCATTTTTTTCGTTTATATGCAATTATATTAAAAGGATTAAAATATAACCTCCCGGTAAACTATTTGATATTAATCGCTTGAAGTTGGCCCGATTCTTTACCTGACTGTATAATCGGGTTCGTGGGTTGTCGAGATGGATCCAGAGGAAAAGGCACGGCAAAACATTGACAGGCTCCTTGAGGCTGCGGGCTGGAAGGTTCAGGACCTAAGCCAGATGAACCTCGGCCTCTCTGTTGGTGTCGCCGTGCGTGAATTCCCGCTGAAGAGCGGCTTCGCTGACTACATACTTTTCGTCGACCGTAGGGCCGTCGGCGTCGTCGAGGCCAAGCCGGAGGGCACCACACTGAGCGGCGTGGCCGAGCAGACGCGGAAGTACCTGGAAGGCGTCCCGGAGCACATACCGTGCTGGCAGAATCCGTTACCGTTTGCCTACGAGAGCACTGGTGTCGAGACCTACTTCCGGGACGCCCGGGACCCGGACTCTAAATCACGGAGCGTCTTTGCATTTCATCGGCCCGAAACGCTGAGGGAATGGGCATTAAACGAAGATACGCTGCGGTCGAGGCTGCGATATTTGCCCGCGCTGAATGCCGCAGGACTCAGGGACTGCCAGACTGAGGCGATCACCAATCTCGATCAGTCATTCGCCTCTTCCCGGCAGCGTGCCCTCATCCAGATGGCCACCGGCAGCGGGAAGACCTACACCGCGGTCAGCTTCATCTACCGCCTGATCAAGTTCGGCCACGCGCGCCGGGTACTATTCCTGGTCGACCGGAGCAACCTGGGCCGGCAGACGCTGAAGGAGTTCCAGCAGTACACGACGCCCGACGACGGCCGAAAATTCACTGATCTATACAACGTACAACACCTGACATCCAACAGCATCGACCCGGTCAGCAAAGTCTGTATCACCACGATACAGCGCATGTACTCGATGCTCTCCGGCGAAAAGGAGTTCAACGATGACAACGA